>JBBPZT010000125.1:0-3693 GCA_038198625.1 Rubrobacterales bacterium | reverse complement strand
GAGTAGGCGACCAGCAGCGCGGAGACGCTCTGGGCGGCCTGCGCCCCGAACTTCGCTCGTTCGTAGAGCAAGCTCACGATAGGCCGCGAGAGGACTATGAGCGCGACCGAGGACGGCACTATCAGGAAGGCCATCGTCCGCAGGCCGAAAGAGAGCGACTCCCTGTAGCCTTCCAGGTCCCCACGGGCGTGCTTTTCGGAGAGCTCGGGCATCAAGACCGTCTCCAGGGAGATGACGAAGATGCCGTAGGGCAGGGTGAAGACGACGAAAGCGTAGCCAAGGTCCGCGTTGGCGTTATAGAGGGAGGCAAAATGGGTTGAGATCGCCTGCAGGAGGATAGAGGAGACCACGAATAGGACCATCGGACCGGCCAGCCTGAGGGCCGGGATCAGGGCCGAATGCCCCAGCAAGAGGCGGGGTTTGTAGCCGAGGCGCCAGATCGCCGGCAGCAGCGCCAGCGTCACCAGCGCCACCCCGAGGGTCGGAACGCCGGCGAGCAGGTAGACGGAGAGCATCGGGTACTCCGGGGTGAGCATGAAGTAGCCGACCAGAGAGGCAATGACGAACAGGTTGAAGACGACCGGCGTGAAGAGGGGCAGGAAGAAGCGCCGGTGGGCGTTCAGGATGCCGGTGGCGAGGGCACCAAAGCTCCAGAAGAAGATCTGCAAGACGAAAACCCTGAAGAGCAGGATGGTCAGAGACGTAGTTCTTCTCGCTTCCTCGGGAGAGAGTTTGGCCGAGTTATTCCAGCTCGTCAGGAGGTCCACGAGGGGTCCGGCGAAGATGATAGCGAACACGATCACCACGGCCATCAGCGGCGCGATGATGGTAAGCAGGGCGTTCACGAGGTCTCGGGCGTCCTCTTCTCCGTGGCTGGTGATCCGCTCTACGAGTATCGGGATAAAGATCGAGTAGATAATGCCCCCCAGAAACAACCCATATATGAGGTTGGGCAAGAGGCTTGATACAGCGTAGGCGTTGGCGACCAACCCGGTGCCGAGAAAGGCCGCCTGGGCCACGGTCCGGGCGTAGCCCGTGATCCTAGAGAGGGCGCTGGCAGCGGAGATCGAGAGTACGGTCCGCAAGATGGCTGACATACGAATGATGGTACTAGACGAGGACGGGAAAGTCTTTTACGACAGCAGGTGGGAACAGCCCTTGTACAAGATAGAGTAAGTCTCTTTCGGGTTGCTCTCTGGTAGACTGCCCGGCAAGAACGGCGCCGAGCGTGCATCTTACGGGAGAACGCGTAGGACACTGATAGTAGAGGACATTTGTTCTCCGGCAGCTTTAGTAAGTCAGCTGATCGGGAGTCGGGAGGGGCGGTATGCAGAGGTATTCGGGGAGACTAATCGAGTTCTCTTCCTGTGGGGAGAATGGGCCAAAGACGATCGGGGGAGCAACTTCTTCCGTGGTGTGTCTTCCAGATGGATGGTGTGGCGAGGAAGGTCTCCGACTCCCGCCTCCATTCCGAAAGGCGGAGTATATTTTCTTGGAGAATAAATGAAAATTATAGGTGCGGGTTTCGGCAGGACGGGCACACTGTCTTTGAAGGTCGCCCTCGAAAAACTTGGCTACGGTCCCTGTTATCATATGACGGAGCTCTCCGGTAGGCCGGAGCACGTGGCTTTCTGGGAAGCGTTGCCGGACAGGTTGGATCTCGGCGAGAAGGTTGGGTCCGATGTCGGCGACGTTCCGGGTGCGAGGGTGGACTTCGAGAAGGTCTTCTCTGACTACCAGGCCACGGTTGATTTCCCCGGGTGCGTCTTCTGGCGGGAGCTTACGGAAGCCTACCCGGAGGCCAGGGTCATCCTTTCGGTGAGAGACCCCGAGAAATGGTACGAGTCGGCGAGCCAGACCATCTTCGCGGCACCCGGACGCCTGCTCTCACTCACCCGCCGGTGGCTTCCGGGCTCCAGGCGGATACCCGCCATGGCCCATAAAATCATAGAGCAACGGACTTTCGGAGGACTCATCTGGGACCGGGAGCACGCCATCTCCGTTTACAAGCGCCACAACGAAGAGGTCGAGCGCTCCGTACCGGAAGAGAAGCTCTTGGTCTACGAGGTCAAGGAGGGATGGGAGCCATTGTGCCAATTTCTCGGCAAGGAAATCCCGGACGAACCTTTCCCGCGCGTAAACGACCGGGTAGAGTTCATCGGGCTCATGCGACGCCAGGCGCTGCGCGCGGGCGCGTACGCGCCAGCACGCAAGCTGTTACTGGTGTCGGCGGCGGTCGCGGGCGGCGCCCTCATCGGGGGCGCCGTGGTCCTGATGCTGTCAGGTGGATCTCGCCGCGAGCCGTCTCATCGGACGCTCCGCGACATATTGGGATAGTACCGCTGACCAGCTAGAGCGCTAAGAAGCTCCTAGTAGAAGATATTGTTCTTGAGCTTGTAGTACAGGCGGTAGTAGTATGGCTCCAGCCTGTACCAGAGGGCGGCGTTGCGAGCTTTTATGGGCAGGTCCAGGCACCCGATGAAGTCCACGAGTTCTCCACCGAAGCCTCTCTTGAACTCGTAGGAGCCGTAGTAGGGATTATCTTTCGTGCGCTCTTCACGCTTCGGGGCGCCGACCATGTCGGCGTGGATCATGCCCTCCCGTTTGGCCCGGCGCATGATCTCCCACTGCAATAAGTAAGTCCCCTGGAGCTTCCGTTTCTCCCGGTCCGGGACGGATGCCCCGTGCATGAACCAGAATTTCTTGCCAAAGGTAAAGATAAAAGCTCCGGATAGGAGGTCCCCATCGTGGCGGGCGAAGAAAAAGCGTCCCCGTCCGGCGTCTCGCATCCGGCGCATCATATCGTGGAAGTATTCGCGGGGCCTGCGGTTGGAGAAACCTTCCTTGGTCTCGGCGAGGCCCTCGATCCAGCCGTGTAAAGTGTCGAAGGCCCACTCGAAGTCCTCCGGCCCCGGCTCGATGACCTCGACACCCTTCCTGTTCGCCACGTTTATGTTGTAGCGGGTCGTCTTGCCCTTCTTGCTCTTCCCGCTCATCTGGTCTAGCAACTCTTCCTCCGGAGCACTGAGGTTCATGACGACGGTGGCGGAATAGTTAAGATCGTAGCGGGCCTTCAGGAAGCCTATTCCACCTAGCAGAGACCTCACCTCCCTCTGCTCCTCCAGGACCTCGGGCTCTATCTTGACGGTGTGCGCTCCTTTGCGGATGGCGATTTCCTTTACACCCTCGAAGAAAGCCCGGACGGCCTCCGCATCTTCCCAGGGCAGCCAAGGTCCTTTGGTGCAGTACATCAGGTAGCCGGGAACAGGTATCGTGTTGTAGGAGAGGAACTGTCCCGCCCCGACTACTTCGCCGTCTCTTTCGAGCACCAGCCGTACCGGCTTCCAGCCCTGAGCGCGTTTGAACTCACCCCAGTCGTAGCTCTGCAAGACGTGACCGCCACCGGGCGAGGTTTCCAGCCAGCCATCCCACTCCTCGCGGGTGGCGTCGCGGACATCTCTCACTTTGTAACGATTCACTGGGGTTGTATGAGCGCTCACGGCTGGGCCGCCTCCGTTGCCGTTCTGGATAGGGTCTTACCTGGGGTTCGTCCTCGCTCCAGGCGGGCGAACCTAACGGTGGCCCTTACCCGTCAAGCCCGATCGAGGAACTACCTGAGCCAGAAGGTTGCCTCACCGTCACCGACGTTGTAGGACCAGTTGTCGAGGTTACGGCCCAACCCGTGAAGGTCTT
>JBBPZT010000124.1:0-4620 GCA_038198625.1 Rubrobacterales bacterium | reverse complement strand
GGCATACTTACCGATGCGCTCGGGGTGGGCGTGGGACTTTTTGGGGTTGGTGCTATCGGTGGGATCGTGGCGGGTCTGCTCGCGGTCAGGGTCGGTACCTACCAGCGCAAGAGCGTCTCGAGGCCTGTATTGTCCGTTGCGGTCTTCCTGTCGGTCGCGGTATACGACTCGATCAAGCTGACCGCAAACGGGCTCGCGGGATTCAGCGGGCCGTCGGCTGTGGGATTTTTCTTCGGGGGTATGCTGCCGGATGCCCTGCTAAACGGACTTTTAGCGTATATTATCGGTGTGAAACTTTTCAAGCTCGTCCGGATCAAGGGAGGAAGATGAGCCTGACAAAGACCAGGGCGAAGTCAGCCAGGGCAACCACCGAAACCGTGCGGTTCGGTGGCGTTGACCTCGTGCTGCTGCTCACCGCGCTGGCACTCACGGCTTTCGGCATCTTCGCGGTCTATATCGCCGGAGACCAGAGCCGCAATTCTTACGCTGTGAACCAGGCTCTCGGTCTTCTGGTGGGGCTAGCTGGTGCTGTTCCGCTGACACTCCTGGACTACCGGCTGATTCTCAAGTACCTGCGAATTATCTACGGCGTGATGCTCGCCATGCTCGCGGCGGTCTTGCTCCTCGGGGCCTCAGCCGGTGGCGCCCAACGCTGGATAGACCTCGGTCCCGTACAGGTCCAGCCGTCGGAGTTTGCCAAGCTGTTCATGGTCGTCGTTCTGGCTGGCTACCTCGCGAGACACCCGGTGGGTGAGAACAAGGTCTTCCTCGCGGCGCTCGGGATCGTGGCGGCGCCCGCGCTGCTGGTGTTCATGCAGCCGGACCTGGGGACCGCTCTGGTGTTCGGGGCTCTTTTTGTAGTGATGTCCTTTATAGCAGGGGCAAGTTTGTACCAACTGGGCACTCTCGGTGTCGCCGGTGTCGCCGGCATCATATTGGCGTTGAAGTTGAAGCTCCTGCAGGAGTATCAGGTGGCGCGACTCACGTCCTTCTTGCACCCGAACGAACCAGGCGCTTACAATTACCAGTTGGCACAATCAAAGCTGGCGATAGGCTCAGGGGGAATCACGGGCAAGGGTTTCGGCGCCACGACGCTCGCCAACCTCGGATTCTTGCCCGAGGACCACACGGACTTTATCTTCGCAAACCTTTCCGAGCGCATAGGGTTTTTCGGGGGTGCTGTACTACTTGTATTGTTCTTTATCCTGATCTGGCGGATCTTCCACGTGGCGACGATCTCCCGAGACCGTTTCGGGGTCCTTCTTGCCGTGGGAGTCGGGACTATCTTCCTGTTTCACGTCTTCGTAAACGTCGGGATGGTTATGGGAATAATGCCCGTGACCGGCATACCACTGCCGTTCATTAGCTACGGCAGGAGTAGTTTGGTGGTGAGTGTAGTCTCGCTCGGTATCCTGCAAAGCGTCGCGATCCGCTCCCGCACCGAAACCTCGAAATATCCGAAGTCTTAGAAAAGTCGATCGCACTGGCCGATACACGCTACTCCGGTTATACTGGTTACCTAGAGATTTATAGTACCTTGTCGAAAATTCCAAGAGTTTTAGGAGCGACACTATGTTCGCGGTTGTAAAGAGTGGTAGCAGACAGTATCGGGTGAGCCCGGATCAGGAGCTCACAGTCGATCGGTTGCGGGGAGAGGTTGGTGACTCGGTCGAATTGCCGGTCAGCTTCGTGGCCGACGACGGTAATTTCGATCTCGGGTCTCGGATCGCGAGGGCCGAGATACTGGAGCACCTGCGGGGGGATAAGATCCACATCTACAAGTACAAGTCCAAGAAGACTTACCGCAAGAAGACCGGGCATCGTCAAGAGCTGACCCGGATACGGATCCTGGAGGTTTAGAGATGGCTCATAAAAAAGGCGGCGGCTCGTCCCGTAACGGACGCAATACGGAAGGCAAGCGGCTCGGCATAAAGACGTACGGAGGCCAACTGGTTCCAGCGGGGAGCATTATCGTTCGCCAGAGAGGGACAAAGGTTCATCCAGGCCAGAACGTCGGCAAGGGGAGCGACGATACGCTCTTCGCCAAGGTCGATGGTCAGGTAAATTTCAGACGCTCGCGCAACCGGAGCGTCGTCAGCATCGTCGAGGAGGCCACGGCCTGATCTCTCGTTACCGGGGTCGATAGCCCCGTTGCAGTTTATAGATGAGGCAAGGTTCGTCGTTCGCGCGGGACGCGGCGGTGACGGCAGCGTTTCTTTCAACCGCGAGAAGTACAAGCCTCGCGGCGGGCCGGACGGTGGACGTGGCGGCGAAGGTGGATCTGTCCACCTTCGTGCCACCGAAGACCTCTCCACATTGGAGCCTTACGCCTATCGGAAGGTCGTCAAGGCCGGGCGCGGGAGCCACGGTTCGGGAAATAACCGGGCTGGCCAGCGTGGCGAGGACATAGTCCTCGAGGTTCCTATCGGCACACAAGTATACGACGAAGAAGGGCTCATAGCCGACCTCTCGGGGACCGGACAGGAAGTGGTCGTCGCCCGCGGTGGCGAAGGCGGGCGGGGAAACTCTTCGTTTACTACCTCCACCCGTCAGGCCCCTGCTTTTCGGGAGAGAGGGTTGCCTGGGGATGAGTTGGAGATCCGGCTGGAACTCAAGGTTCTCTCCGACATCGGGCTCGTCGGGTTGCCGAACGCCGGCAAATCTTCTCTGCTCGGCGCTCTAAGCTCCGCCCGGCCCAAGGTTGGCGCCTATCCTTTCACTACGCTCGTGCCGAAGCTCGGGGTGGTTGACCAGAGGACGTATCGGGAGCCTTTCGTGGTGGCGGATATTCCTGGTTTGATCTCCGGCGCCAGCGAGGGCCGGGGGTTGGGCAATCAGTTCTTGCGGCACGTTTCGAGGGCACGGCTTCTGGCCCTAGTTTTGGATGCGAGCGAGGACCCCGAAGGAGCGGAGGCCACGTTGCGCGCGGAACTTTACGCCGCCAAGCTCCACGAGAAGCCCACTGTAGTAGCCCTAAACAAAATCGACCTGCTCGACGACGAGCTTCGGGAATACCTGCGGGAAACCTTCCCGGATGCTTTCCGGATTTCCGCGCAGACCGGCGAGGGCGTGGAGGAGTTGCGTGACGCTCTCGAAGCGAGTATCCAGAGGATGGCGGAGGCCGAGGAGGCTTCAAACGTGGCCGAGCAGCGTGGTCATCGCGTGTTCCGGCCTACCTGGAAAGGTCTGCGAGTGACGCGTGTCGGGAGTGGGGTGTACGAGGTATACGGGGAGGATATCGAGCGGCTGGCGCTCAAGACCGACTGGGACAACCCGGAGGGCGTCGAGCATTTCCAACGAGAGCTAGAGAGGAAAGGTGCGGTGGCGGCGCTTCGACGGGCGGGAGCCGAGACTGGTGACGAGGTAAGGATCGGCGAGACGATGCTCGATTTCCAGTGAGGTCATCGTGAAGTCAGGGATCTTCGGCGGCACTTTCGACCCGATACATCTGGGTCACTTGGTGATCGCGGAACAGGTGATGCAGGAGCTCGGCCTCGCGCGCGTCGTTTTCGTGCCGGGAGGCATTCCGCCTCACAAGGAAGCCTCCAGTATCCGGGCGAGTGCGGCGGACCGTCTGGCTATGGTGGAGGCTGCCGTTGCAGGAAACGAACGGTTTTCGGTCGACAAGGTGGAGATAGAGGCGGGGCGTCCCATGCACAGCGTCGAGACGGTCTCCATATTCAAGGAGCGACAGCCGGAGGATGAGTGGTTTTTTATCAGTGGGGCAGATGAGGTGTCCAACCTGCTCTCCTGGAGGGAGCCGGACCGGTTGCTGGAGCAGGTGGTCATGGTGGCTGCCACGCGGCCCGGCTACGACCTATCTGCGCTCGGGCATTTAGAGGTGGGCTTGGAGAACTTCGATCGGATCTTCCCGGTCGAGTGCTCACGGCTGGATATTTCGGCGAGTGGTATCCGGCGCCGCATCCTGCAAGGAAAGACTATCCGGTATCTGGTGCCGGAAGGAGTGTACGAGATCATCGAAGAGAGAGGTTTATATGGCGAGGATAAAGAAGCATCAGGGGAAAGCAGTTTGAGAGAGGAGGTTTCTTCTTGAGAGGCGACGAATCCGCCATTCGGCGTGAAAGTTGGGAAGAGCCGCGCGATCCTGCAGAGGTAACCTACAATATGGCCACCACCTCGGCACGGGCGGCGAGCGAGATGTTCGGCAAGGACGTGATCATCGTGGATATGCGCGAGGCCGTCTCTTACACGGACTACTTCATCATAGCGAGCGCGGAGACCGAGCGCCAGACGCGTCGCATAGCGGACGAGGTCATCGAGCAGATGAACGCGGAAGGACACCGCCCCCGCTCGCGGCGCCTCACTGAAGGAACACCCTGGATCACGCTTGACTTCCTCGACGTGGTAGTCCACGTCTTTACCGACGAGGCCCGCGACTACTATCGTCTGGAGTCCCTCTGGCGCAGCGCGCCGCAGGAGCGCTGGGGAGAGTAAGACCCGGTGCGGAGCGTCCGCTGAGGCTGACGCATACCCACCTACCCGCTGGCTGAAGAACTTGGCAAGCAAGAGGACGGTAAGTCCCGCAAATGGTCGAGCAGTTCCAAAGCCACACTGATGACACTCGCCCTCCCACGCTGGGCTACCCTCACGTGCCAGCGC
>JBBPZT010000123.1:0-5901 GCA_038198625.1 Rubrobacterales bacterium | reverse complement strand
CGGAAGGGAAGTTAGGTTTTGCGCGTCCCGTTAAGCTGGCTCCGTGAGTACATGGACTTCGACCTTACGGTCGACGAACTCGTAGACCTCCTCTCTCTCCACAGCCAAGAAGTCGACGGCGTGGAGCGGATGGGAGTCCTCGATGGAGAGGTCGTCGTCGGGGAGGTCGTCGAGTTCGAACCTCATCCCAACGCCGACCGGCTCTCCGTCGCGAAGGTGGACCTCGGCGGCCAGACCGTCCAGATAGTCGCCGGGGCCCCTAATCCCTATCCCAGCGTCCGTGTTCCGGTCGTCCTCCCCGGCAGCACGGTAGCCGGGGTCGGCAAGCTCAAGAAAGCGAAGCTCCGCGGATTGGAGTCTTACGGGATGATGATGAGCGAGCGCGAGCTTGGTATCTCGGGCGACCACGGCGGGATACTGCTCCTCGACGAGTCCTACGAGGTCGGGCATCCTGTAGAGGAATACTTCCCGGTCGGGGAGACGGTGCTCGAGATAGACGTGATGCCCAACCGGCCGGATCTGTGGGGCATGATCGGGGTCGCCCGCGAACTCGCCGCTATCCTCAAAACTTCCTTCCGGATCCCCGAGCCGGATATAAAGCCCGGTGGGGAGCCAACCTCCGACTTCGGACTGCGGGTCGAGGCGGAAGACCTCTGCCCCCGTTACGACCTGCGCCGTGTCTCGAACCTCACGCCGGGCGAAAAGGCCCCGCTCGTGATGCGCCGCCGCGTCTACGCCGCTGGTATGAGGCCCATCAACGCCATCGTGGATGCTACCAACTATGTCATGCTCGAAACGGGACAGCCGATCCACGCCTTCGACGCGTCCAGGGTCCACGAGGGTATCGTCGTCCGGCGGGCGGGCGACGGCGAGAAAATAACGCTCCTCGACGGCTCGACCCGCACCCTGGGCGAAGAGATGCTGGTCATCGCCGACGAGGACCGGGGGCTCGTGATCGCCGGTGTCATGGGCGCAGAAGACGCCGAGGTGGGCGATGAGACCACGGATGCGCTCATAGAAGTCGCCACCTTCGACGGGCGCAACATCCTAGAGACCTCGCAGAGCCTCGGGCTCCGCACTGACGCCTCCGGTCGCTTCGAGCGCGGCCTCGATCCGAACATGGCCGACTTCGCCATGGAGCGCGTCGTCGGCCTCCTGACCGGCCATGCGCAAGGACGCGCCGCCCCCGACACTTTAAGCCACTACCCCGAGCCGGTCGCCGCGTTGGAAGTCCCCATGCGCCTGGAACGGGCGGAGCTACTGCTCGGCATGCCGGTTGGCGGAGACGAGGCGGCGGAGCGGTTGAGTGCTCTGGGCTGCGAGGTACGGCGCGGAGATGGCCGGTTGCTCGCAACGGTGCCGACCTTCCGGCGAGACCTCCGTCGCGAGGTGGATCTCGTAGAGGAGGTCGGGCGGTTGGTTGGTCTGGACAACGTGCCGGATGTACTCCCGGCGACCGCCTCGCCCGGTGGGTTGACCCCGGACCAGCGCAAAATCCGGCTGTTGCGGCGTCTTCTGGCGGACCTGGGTCTGACCGAGGCGATCACCTACCCGTTCGGACCCAACCGCTGGCTAAAAGACCTGAACCTTGCGGACGGGGATGCTGTGACGACGATGCCGGAACTCAAAAATCCTCTCAGTGAGGAGGCTTCGAACCTGCGACCGATGCTGCTGCCGAGCCTGCTCGACGCGGTGGCGCTTAACCGCTCGTTCGGCGCGCGGGGTGGCGCCCTCTTCGAAGTGGGTCGTGTCTTCGAGCCGGAAGCTCCATCGGATGAACTGCGAGACGCCGCCCTGCACTTCCGTATGACCGGCCAATCGGACGATGACAGCGGTTCTTTGGTGGGCATGAAGGAACCCGCCAGGGTCGGGGCCGTATTGTTCGGGGCAACCCGCCCGAAGGGTTGGAACGTTCCCGAGCGGCGCGCCGGGTTCTACGAAGCGCGGGGAGTCGTGGAGAGGCTTGTGCCGGGTGCGAGCTTCGAGCCGCACGCCCAACCGTTCTTGCATCCCGGAAGGTCCGCCGGGATCTTCTCGAACGGTGCAGAGGCGGGATGGGTTGGAGAGCTACATCCCGAGGTGCTGGAGAGATTCGGGCTGGACGGTTGGCCCGTGGCTGCTTTCGAGTTGGACCTCACACGCTGCCGGCCGGACCCGGAGCCGCACTTCGAGCCCTTCGTCAACGTGCCGGCCGTCAATCGGGACCTGGCCGTCATCCTGGACCGTCAAATCCCGATCGGTGACGTGCTTGCTATCGTAAATGAACTGCGTAGCCAGCTACTGACTGAGACGCGCGTCTTCGACGTGTACGAAGGTTCTCAGGTGCCGGAGGATAAGAAGAGCCTCGCCCTTAGCTTTACCTTCCAGGGTGAAGAGACCCTGACCGATGCGGTGGTGAACGAAGAGTTGGCCCTGATCTCCTCCCGTCTGGGAGACAGGTTCGGGGCCCAGGTCAGGGACTCTTAGCACCCTGCCACTCGGGTTTTGTCAGGCTCATCAGGATGGCGTCGAAGTAGGTGTCGCCACGTTTTATGGCCTGCCGAAAGCGGCCCTCTTCGTGAAAGCCGAGCTTGTTGTAGGTGGCGAAAGCGTCGGTGTTGAACTCGAAGACGCTTAGGGCGATGCGGTTCAGGTTGAGGTCCTCGAAGCCGTGGCGCAGGATCAGTCGGATCGCCTCTCGACCGTAGCCCTGGTCTCGGTCTTCCGGGTTGCCGACGATGACCGAGAGGTCCGCCGACTCGTGCGTCTCGCTGATGTTCGTTAGCGTGATCACACCTATAGGCCTATCCTCACCCTTGACGTGGATGGCGAACGAATCGTCGGCCGAAGAGATCTCCCGGTCGTCGAAGAGCTTCCTTACGGCCCGCGAACCTAGTGGAGCCGACGACCAACTCGTGAGGTGCCAGATTTCCTGGTTTCCATACCACTCGTCGTACAGCGGGTAGTTTGCCCGGTCGTGACGCCGCAGCTCGACCCTATCCCCGACAAGTTTCCGTGACCCTCTGAATAAGCGCATTGCCAGAATATACCCGTTCCGGAAAGTAGCTGCTATGTTAATATTTCTTCAATATGAAAGTGATGCCGGATCGGATAGTCTCGCTAGGCTTCGGGAAGTTTGTCAGGGCGGACAGAATAGTTGCCCTCGTCTCTATAGAAGAAGATCGGGGCAGTGGCCGCCGGACGTTCGTATACGTCGAGAATATCTCCGAGCCGCTCGTGGCGGGCCGTACCGAGGGGACCATCCTCCGGGACATGGTCGGTCCGGAGAGCGGCTACATCGAGTTGTTGCGGGAGTTGCAGATGCAGATAGGCCAGGTTCGGCCCTTGCTCAAGGCTTCCATCCGCTCCGAAGCCGGCCTAGACCTCGATAAGCTCTCCGGACGCATCTCGGACCTCACCGGGGAGCAGTGAGTCCGGACCGGGCCCTGCCAGCCGATTTCTACGACAGGGACCCCCGCGAGGTCGCGGTAGACCTCCTCGGTTGCACCCTCACCCACCGCACGTCAGAGGGTGTTGCTTCCGGGGTGATCGTGGAGACGGAGGCTTATCGTCCGGAGGATCCTGCCTGCCACGCTTACAAGGGACCAACGATGCGCAACCGCAACATCTTTGGCAGGCCCGGCATCGCCTACGTCTATCTGTCCTACGGGATTCACCGGCTTCTGAACGTCGTCTGCGAGGAGGAAGGTGTCGGCTGCGCCGTTCTGATCCGGGCTCTCCGTCCTGTCGAAGGAGAGGAGCACATGGTCGGGCGTCGCGGCAGGAGCTCCCATCTGTGTGACGGCCCCGGCAAGCTCACCCAGGCGCTCGATGTCCAACTCTCGCAGGATGGCCAGGACCTCACGGAAGGAGATATGACTATTTCGTGGGATGAAGCTCCCGAAGAGATCATCTCCACCACCCGTATCGGTATCAGCCGCGGGGTGGAGTTGCCCTGGCGGTATCTGGTACCGACCGACCAAAACGTCTCCGTCCGCCCCAAGGTTATCTCTAGCCGTGGCCTGTCACGTTCTGAGGTCGGCCGCCTAAGAAGGTAGGGGTGGCGCCACATCGGAACCTCGGATGGTTTAAATTAGTCCCATGGAAAAAACGCCGAGTCTGGAAATGATCTTTCGAAACGCAGTGGATGTAATCCCCGAAGAGGAGCTTACCCGGCGTCTGGAGGGAGGCTCTCTCCGGGTCAAGTTGGGTATAGACCCGACCGCCCCGGATATACACCTAGGTTTCGCCGTCGTCCTCAAGAAGCTGCGGGAGTTTCAGCGGCTCGGCCACACGGCGGTGCTGGTGATCGGCGACTATACAGCCCTCGTCGGAGACCCCTCCGGCCGTTCGAAGACCCGCCCGATCCTCTCGCCGGAGCAGATCGAGGAGAACATCCGCACTTACCTGGAGCAGGCGTACCTCATCCTGGATCGCGACCTCACCGAGGTCCGGCACAACTCCGAATGGCTCGCCCCCCTGTCGATGGCCGACATCATCGGGCTGACGCGGGCCACCACCGTCGCCCGCATCCTGGAGCGCGACGATTTCAGCAAGCGCTACGCCTCGGGCGAGCAGATCACGCTGACCGAGCTCCTATACCCGCTGATGCAGGCCTACGATTCGGTCGCCATCGACGCCGACGTGGAACTCGGCGGCACCGACCAACTCTACAATCTGCTTATGGGCCGCCACATAATGGAGTACTACGGCAAGACGCCCCAGTGCGTCCTCACCACACCCCTGCTCGTTGGCACCGACGGCAAGATGAAGATGAGCAAATCTCTTGGCAATTACATAGGCGTCACCGACCCGCCCAACGACATGTTCGGCAAGGCTATGAGCATTCCGGATAGCCTCATGCCCGGCTACTACTCGCTGCTGCTGGACCGCGAACCGCCCGACGCTGAGCCGGTCGAGCAGAAGCGACACCTCGCTCGTGCCCTGGTACGCGCTTTCCACGACGAATCCGAGGTAGTCGCCGCCGAGAGGACCTTCGACGCTGTCGTCCGGCGCGAGATGCCGGACGATGTTCCGGAAGTAGAGTTGCCCGGAGATGGGGAGGTCTGGATAGTGGACCTCATAACCAGGTCCGGCTTCGCCAAGACCAACGGTGAGGCCCGCCGCTTTATCCGGGGAGGCGCCGTGCGTCTCGGTGGAGAAGTAATCACCGATGAGCAACTGTCCTTGCCACGGGCGGCGTTGGATGGCAAGACCCTCCAGGTCGGAAAGCGCCGTTACGCCCGCCTCATCGCTTCCAGCTGAGATTTGTCCGAGCAGAAACCATCCCAGTCTTTCTACAAACCGCTTGACCTTCGTGCAGGTGACGCTACAATACGCGCCGCCGGTCACCGGGAACTGTCACTGCGATACAGCCAGTGCCAGTCCAGAAAGAGACCTCCCGCCGAGAGGCAAGGGAACTGCGGTCTCTAGATCTGGCAAAAAATTTCAGGAAGAAAAACCAAAATCTGGTCCGGATCGATTGACATCGGAACGGACGATGGTAAACTCCTGAAGCTGATGACGAAGAGCGAGTTGAAAACCGAATCGGGGCCCGACAGGTAAGGCTCTCCGCAGATAGGAGAAGCTCAGCCAGCCCGCCGAAAGGTGGGCGTTTTAGTCGCTCCGAGGGAACTCTTCTTTTGTTAGCTCCGCCGAGAGGTGAGGAGCTTGAAGGCTTTGAAAACTGAATAGTAGTGAAGAACTACAGCGTGACAGTTAGAACCCGTCATAACGCTGAGGCTGACTCTTCGCGATCCGGGAGTTAATACGGATCGCCGCGCGGGTGGCGCCCGCACCAACTATAACTTTAGCTCTGGGCTTGCCCGGAGCGAGTTAGTTCGGAGAGTTTGATCTTGGCTCAGGACGAACGCTGACGGTGTGCTTTAGACATGCAAGTCGAACGAGAAAGCCCTTCGGGGT
>JBBPZT010000122.1:0-4459 GCA_038198625.1 Rubrobacterales bacterium | reverse complement strand
GCCTTTCTGTAGAGGTTCTCCAACTCTTGTGTGCTCGCATGAGGCGACAACTCTAGTCTCTTTGGCATGCGCATAGCCTACAACCGGATTCCGTATCAGAACACTAGGCTCTGGCTGACTACCGCTATGGAGTGGGCGACTCGGTCGTGCAACTCCCTCGAAAAGCGCTTGCGCTCCTAGACCTGAGTCTCGTGTACTTTGTTCAACAGATGGTTGGCGTAAGCGGCCATCGAGACCTGCCCGATCTGATTGATGATGCTCTTCTGGATCGCCAGTGAGAGCGCCACCGTCTCCCGCGGCGAGTACCACTCCGTAGTGTCCCCTATAAGGACCGTCAGCATCGCCTCGCAGAGGGCTACTCCCGCCCGGAGAGATTCGTCCGGGTGGGCCGTGACGATCAACTCCTCCTGCCGCTCCTCCTGCGTATCCGCGTAGAGTTCCGCCTCAACCCCGGGCGGCGGCGTCTCCTCCCCCCTCAGGACGGACGCGGTGTGATCCACCAGTGCCTGCGTCTGCTCCTCCAGCCTCTCGTCCACAAAACCGCCACCAAGTACCAGGAGGCTCTCGATCTCCTCCAGTCTTCGCTGGTAAACGTCGAATATCTCCTCGAAACGATTCGTGAGTACGTCCGCCGCCCATGCAAAAGAATGATTGGGACCTCTCTGCTCTACGCTCGATTTCGTCGCCAACTAAACCACCACCGCGCTTCTCATACTCGCGGGAGTTCGTTTCGCTCCGGTGAGCCCAGATCCAGGGTGCTTTTCGCGGGTAACTGTCCCGACACGTGCCGGGCCCGATTTAGTAATCAGACGCCTGTCTCCCACGAACGGAGCGCGCGCAACGACTGATGTGGAAGAACCGTAGAAGTAATCAGACGCCTGTCTCCCACGAACGGAGCGCGCGCAACGACTGATGTGGAAGAACCGTAGAGCGGAACCCGCTCTCCAATGACGAGTTCGACTTTGCTCCACTCTCGTCATCCATAGTCCCGTCTCCGCGAGAGCCGCGCCTCGCGGACCCCAGAGACCAAGCCTACCGACGACATCTTCCCTTGTATAAATTGCATCATACCTTCGAACGCTCCTTTTTGCAACTACAAGATACTGTCATGCACACACATCGTTTACGTGGTCCGAAAGATGCAACTTGCCACTCCACACTATGAGTAGAAGGGTGCGGGCCGGTATACCGGGGGAAGAGAGACACGGAAAAAGGAGTACACCGGTCCGCAGAGCCTATCCCGAATAATGACTGATAACCGCGACATTGCTATAGGACTTTTTGTGCAATTTACTTACATACTTTGGGCCACGATATCGCCGGGTCGGTTTTGGCCTCGGGGAATGGTCTTTACCGTTTCTCTCCCCCGTGTATTCGCCACTTCCGGGGGGCCTCCGGGAAGACGATCGGGCACGATACTTCCGTATGGGATGGCTTAAACATTCTTAATATTTGCTTTACGTAGCGCTAACGGCATTTTACCGGCCATCGACAGGTAGGGAGCATAAAGATGGAGGCCGTCGGTCATCGAGAAGCCAAAAGCGAGGAGAGTATGTCGTTGGTGATAGTAGAGAAGATCAACCGGACGTGTGGAAGGAGGTGCGAATCTTGATGACTCGGGAGACGGGCGGGGACGGGGAGATCCTGAGCATCCTGCCCGCGCCGACAGGAAATGGATGAAGACCCGGACCGTACGGGACGGAGTTTCCAGCACACTGCTCCCAATGGTCCCGCGTGAGGACGGCGCGGCGGACGAAGAACGTTGCGCCGCCGTAGGACATAAGGGTTAGACTGATCAGAGTGAGCCTTTACGAGCCTGGCACCACCAGCGGTTACAGAAGCGTCTTGAAAAAGGAGTGAGAGAAGTGGCCTTCAGTCCTGTAGATGAAATACTAGAGGAGATCCGGCAAGGGAAGATGGTCATCGTCTGCGATGATGAAGACCGGGAAAACGAGGGAGACCTGACGATGGCCGCCGAGCGCGTGACGCCGGAGGCTATCAACTTCATGGCGAGTTACGGTCGAGGTTTGATCTGCGTGCCGATGACTTCCGAGGTCCTCGATCGGCTCGGTGTTCCCGATATGGAGAAACACAACGCCCCGCGGATGGAGACGGCTTTCACGGTCACTATCGAGGCTGCAACCGGTGTCACCAGCGGTATTTCCGCCGCCGATCGTGCCAGGACCATCGAGGTCGCCGCCGACCCGGAGAGTGGCCCGGAGGACCTGGTCATGCCAGGTCACGTCTCCCCGCTGCGCGCCAGGTCCGGCGGTGTCCTGGAGCGTCCCGGACAGACCGAGTCCGCGGTCGATTTGGCGCGTCTGGCGGGTTTCGGGCCTGTCGGGGTTATATGCGAGATCATGAAAGACGATGGGACGATGGCCCGCGTCCCGGACCTCGAGAAGTTCTCGGAGAAACACGGAGTCAAGATGGTGACCGTGGAACAAATCTCTGAGTACCGGCGTCTCCACGACGGACAGATCCGCTGCACCGGCGAGAGCGAATTGCCCACGAAGTTCGGCCCGTTCCGCGTAAGGGCCTACGAGAACGAAGGTAACGGCCTGACGCACCTCGCCCTCATCATGGGAGAGCCGGAGGGCTCGGATGACACTTTGGCTCTTTTACACCCGGCCTGTACGATAGGCGACACCCTCAACTCGACGCGTTGCGACTGCGGAACACGCCTCGCCGACTCGATGGAGAACATCCAGCGCAAGGGAGAGGGCGTCATCGTCTACCTCCAGCGCGAGAGCGCGCCCACGCTGATCTCCGAGGTAAAGTCCTACGACCAGCACGAGAAAGACCCCGAGGCGGTCGGAGAGAAAGACCTGCGCGTCGCGTCGCTCATAATGAAAGACCTGGGACTCCAAGACGTAGGTTTCGACGGCGCCGAGCCCGACGTCAGCGCGTCCGTCTAAAAGCCCGGCTACCACTCTTCATCTGGTGAACCTTTCGTGGGACCCTCGGGGTGGACTAGTTTCTTCCCCTGCTTCCTCTCCGCCCGGCGGGCTAGGACGGCGTTTACTTCTATCCCTATAAGGACCACCAGACCGGTAACGTAGAGCCAGAGCATCAGGATGACGACCGCCCCGAGTTGGCCGTAGATACGGTTGTAGTTCCCGAGGTTGGTCACGTAGAAGCTCAGGCCGATACTGCCGACGAACATGAGGAAGGCCGCCACGATCCCACCCGGTGTGATCCACCGGAAGGGCACCACGGCGTTCGGGGCCAGGTAATAAAGAACGTCCAGGGCCAGGGTCGCAATGATGAATGCCACTATCCAGCGCAAGCCGCTCCAGAGGGTCAAGAGCAGGCTAAACGGCCTGTCCGGTCCTTGAAAGAGCACTTCCACCTTGAAGATCAGAAGTACCAGGGCCACTATGAGGAGCATGAAACCGACCGCCAGCAGGAGTGAGGTGCCTCGCAGCTTCCAAAAAGAGCGGCTCTCTACGACCCCGTAGGCCCTGTTCGCGGCCTTGGTAATCGAGATAGAGGCGGCGGAACCGAGCCAGAGGGTCGTGGTGATCCCGAGCAAGAGCACACCCGAGCTCGTATTCTTCAACGAGTTGTCCATGTAGTCCACGACCAGGGTGATCGCCTCCTGGGGCAGGAAGGTCCCGGCGCGTTCGATCAGGCCCCCGACGGCTGACTCCGGCTCGTTCAGGATGAGCCCCGCCAGCGCCACTAAAACTATCAGGAAGGGGAAGAGGGAGAGCAGGAAGAAGTAGGCTAGCTGCCCGGCGAGCCCGAGCAAGTCATTGTCCCGCACCTTGAGTACGATCTGCTTGATCGCAACCGGCCCGAGCACGCTCCTCAAGTCCGAAAAGAACTCACCCACTTCCGAACCCCACTATTACCGCCTCCATGTACGGCCTCCTTCGTGGATCTTCTCCGCGAAGTCTCGCCTCCGCGAGGTCTCGCTGTTAGCAAGACATGTTACCCTACGAGACCACTACCCATTCCAGGAAACTCGAGATAAGGTACACCCCCGAAGATACCCTGTCGTAGACGAGCCTGTAACCCCCCTCGTGAACTATGTCTTGAAAGGAGAGCCGTGGAAATATTCTTGGAAACCGGGAAGCTGATACTGCGCTTGTTCACCCCTGATGACTCCCAAAACCTCTTCGAACTCGACTCGGACCCGGAGGTGATGCGCCACATAAACGGGGTAGAGCCGAGTAGCCACGAGGACATCCGGAACAAAGTCCTTCCGGGGTTCCTGGACTACTATGAGAGGTCGAACCGCTACGGGTTCTGGGCTGCCGTGGAGAAGGGAAGCGGACGCTTCATCGGCTGGTTCCATCTCAAACCGTCCGGGATGAATCCCGCGGAGACGGAACTAGGCTACAGGCTCGAGCGGGACGCGTGGGGAAAAGGTTATGCCACCGAGGGGTCGAAGGCGCTGATCGAAAAGAGCTTTTGCGAGTTCGGGGTAGAGCGTGTCTTGGCGACGGCCTTG
>JBBPZT010000121.1:0-2870 GCA_038198625.1 Rubrobacterales bacterium | reverse complement strand
GGAAGGATAGTTACCTTCTTCTATGGCGTTCCACAGGTCGAAGCGGTGGAAGTCCGGGTCCTCGGCGGTCATCGCCGTACCCTCTTCCTCGGTGAAGTTTTCTATGCCCTGGTCGGTCTTGAAGTGGTACTTGACCCAGAACTTCTCGCCGCCCTCGTTCTCCCACAGGTACGTGTGGCTGCTGTAGCCGTTCATGGTCCTGTAGGATCTGGGGAGTCCCCGGTCGCCGAGGAGCCACATTACCTGGTGGGTCGTCTCTGGTGAGAGCGTCCAGAAGTCCCACTGCATGTTGTGCGAGCGGCGGCCGGTGTTCGGCAGACGCTTCTGGGAGTGGATGAAGTCTTGGAACTTGCTCGGGTCACGCACGAAGAAGATCGGGGTATTGTTGCCGACCATGTCGTAATTGCCCTCGTCCGTATAGAACTTGAGCGAGAACCCGCGAGGATCGCGCACGGTATCCGGGTAACCCTGCTCTCCGGCCACCGTCGAGAAGCGGGCCAGCATCTCGGTCTTCTTTCCCGCTTTCAGGAAGTCGGCCCGACAATACTTCTCGGCCTCGCCGTTCGCCTCGAAGTAGCCGAAGGCGCCGCTGCCCTTGGCGTGGACCACGCGCTCCGGGACGCGCTCGCGGTTGAATTGGGCCATCTTTTGGATCAGGTAATGGTCGTGCAGCCCGATCGGCCCACTCGGACCATCTGTCAGCGAATACTCGTCGCTAGGCGCACCTATGCCCACGTCGGTCGTCGTGACCGGGGGCCTCTCCTGCTCGTGTCCGTTGTGACCGTTGCTGCTCACGCTCTACCTCCTTTATCGAGAGTTGACGGACCTCATGGTCGTGAATTCTACCCCCAAAGCAGGCACCGTAAGCATGCTGAATCACAAATTTTTTGAATATATCCGTCTCGAAGACAGTGGGCCAAACCGCCCGGAAGCCGGACTAGGCCACGAATCGCCACGTAGTGAACAGCGCGGTCAACGCTACACCGAGGACGATGCTCACGACTAGCCAGAGCACGAGCGCCGTCCGGCTGCGCGAGAGCAGGTACCCGAGGGCGATAAAGAGCGGGAACGCGGCGAGCAGGTAGCGCGGGAACCCGAGCAGCGGAAACGAGGGGCTCGGCGAGAGTACCGGCACCAGGGTGATGATGAAAGCGTAGATGGAGAGGCCGGGCGGAAGTACCGCAAACGAGACGCCCACGAGGAGTAGGAAGAGGACCAGGAAAGCCAGGTTCAGGGTATTCGAAGCCAGGAGCGCCGGGGCGGCCGGGCGGCCCAGGAAGAGTGCCGCCGGATCGAGCAGGTACTTCACACCGATCCCGGCCGCCCTCCAGGCCATGTTGAGGGCGGTTGCGGGGTTCGTTAGGCTCCGGTTCCAGTAGGCGCTCTGTTCGTTGGCGAAGATCAGCGGGTTACCGAACCTGCCGGCCAGGAACACTATGTACGCCGCCAGACCGACCGGCACCACCCCGATCTCAAGCAGCCCCTTCTGTCCGAACTCCCTCCGGTTCCGGTACCACTCGTAGAGGAGCGGCAGGACGAGCAAGACGCCCACGTTGCGGGTCGCGGCGGCGAGGGCCCCCAGGATGCCGGCGAGCAGGAGATCCCGCCTGACGTAGACGGCCCACACGCATCCGGTCGAGAAGGCCAGGAAGAGAGCTTCGGTGTAGACGGCGTTGAGGTAGAAGGCCGTCGGGAAGAAAGCGATCGCGAGCACGGTGGTCCGGGCGGCGCGCACGTCGCGCAAACGTTCCGCTATCCGGTAGAGGAAGTAGAAGGTAAAGAGGGTGGCTACCAGGGAGATCAGGACCCCCCACAAAGCAGGCCCGCCACCGAGAGAAGCCCCGAGCCGCACGAGCATCGGGTACACGGGGAAGAACGCAGTCGAGGCCGGGGCGCGGGCCCCGTAACCCTTCGTCGCTATCTCCGAGTACCAGGCCCCGTCCCAGTGAGCCCAGTAGTTCAAAAAGCCGGGTGGCTCCAGAGGGAATCCGCCCGGTTTAGCCCACGGCAACAGCGCCGCCGCCAGGGCTCCGGCCACCAGGAAGAGCAGCCGCGACAGCAAGAAGACGGAGA
Organism: Rubrobacterales bacterium; assembly: GCA_038198625.1. GTDB lineage: Bacteria > Actinomycetota > Rubrobacteria > Rubrobacterales > Rubrobacteraceae > JBBPZK01. Next base: position 797 of record JBBPZT010000121.1, on the reverse strand, counting down.
ACACGAACGGCCACACGCCCTCCTGGGGCTCTGTCTTTCTGGTTCTTCTAGTAGCGGAGGTTCGGGCCACGGTTTATCGCCCACCAGGCTCCGGTGAAGGAGAGGGCCGCGAGCAGGAAGACTATACCCACGGTAGGGTAGGGGTTCAGGTCGGAAATCTGGAGTGTCGCGTAGCGGGCGGCGTCCACGGTGTGAAAGATCGGGTTGAAGAGTGTCGCCGTGCGCAGCGCGTCGGGCAACATCTTGACCGAGTAGAAGACGCCGCCGAGGAAGGTCAGCGGCTGGATTATGACGTTGGTCATGAAGGTGACGTGGTCTATCCGGGAAGATATGACCCCGATAATTACGCCGAAGGCAGAGAACGTGAACGAGACGACCGCCCCGATCAGGGCGAGCAAAAACGGATGCGCCACGCTCACCCCCGCGAACGGCATCCCGACCAGGAAAACCCCCGTACCGACGATAGTCCCCCGCAGCGTGCCGCCCAGAGTGTAGGCCAGCGCTATCTGCAGGTCGCTCATCGGGCTTATAAGAACATCGTCTATGTATCGCTCGCGTTTGGCGTCAAAGACAGAGGTCGAGGTGTTCATGTACGAGCCGGTAATGAGGCTCATCATCGCGATGCCGGGCAGGATGTACTGGAGGTAGGGAACACCTTCTATCTCTTTAATGCGGGCGCCGAGGGCCACCCCGAAGACGACCACGTAGAGGAGCGAGGTCAGGAGCGGTGGGATCAGGGTCTGCGTCCAGACGCGCATGAAGCGCAGGACTTCGCGCGAGAGCAGCGTCCGGAACAT
>JBBPZT010000120.1:0-12279 GCA_038198625.1 Rubrobacterales bacterium | reverse complement strand
GGTGATCGGAATCTGCAATTCACCGGCCGCAACCAGCGACGCTACCTCGGCGAGAGTACCAGCGTCTTCACCCGCGGAACTCCCATCCGTATGGACCTCTTCGTGCCTGGCCGCCGCCGCAAAGTCGATAATGGTGTTGACGTGCCCTGGCTCGACACCCAGCTCGATCGCCAGGTCTACGTATCCACTGCCGACGCAGTCGAGCACGGCGTCGATGCCGTCCGGCGCCACTTGACGCAGGTTCTCTCGCAAGTCGGTCTCGTAGTCTACCGGCGTTACGCCCATCGAGCGCAACCAGTCGTGGTGTGAGGATCCCGCAGCACCGATAACGGAGGCTCCGGTACGCAGTACCAACTGAGATACGAGAGATCCCACCCCGCCGGCCGCGCCGGAGACAAGGACGGTTTCTCCGGGTTGAGGAGCAACGGCGCCCACGGCGGCTGTCGCCGTCGCCGCTGCTACGTAGAGGGCGCCGGCAACGTCCCAGTCGAGGAAGTCGGGCTTGACGATGAGCTGGTCGGCCGGGACTGCGACGAACTCGGCCTGGGCGGCGCGTTCGTTGGTCCAGCCGATGACTTCCGTACCCACCTCGGGACCGCTCACGCCGTACCCGAGTTCGGCGACCACCCCGGCGAAGTCCGTTCCCTGACCCGACGGGAACGTCGCCGGAAACATCTCATCGAGTAGACCTTCCCGTATAGCGATCTCACCGGGATTGGTCCCTGCCGCGACCACACGGACCAGGACCCGGCCCGGACCGGCCGTGGGACGCTCCACCTCTTCGACATCGAGGACGTCAGCGTCCCCGTAGTGATTCAAGCGTACTGCCTTTGGCATTTCCTAACTCCTCTGCTCGGTCGTTTCCGCCCGCACCCCGAGCGTTGGTCCCGCGGCCCGTCACCTAGGTTATCAGAACCGCCGAGCCCAACGTTCATCATATGGACACGGACCTGTCTTGCGGCTACTCGTGCAACGAATGCGTACGCCTCTAAGGCCCTAGAAGCTCCGTCCGGTACTGCGGTGCGAGCTCTTGGGCTTTCGCCACGAACTCAGCCTGGGCGGTCTCGTCTAGCTCGGGGGGCGCCGTCGTCCGGGTCGCGACAGGAACGCCGACTCCCATGAAGAATTCTTCCTGCCCGGACGGCGAGCACATGCACAGCAGCCGTGTTGGCTTGCCGGAGATGTTGGTGAACGAATGCGGCGCGTTGGCCGGGATGTTGACGGTCTCTCCGGCCCGCACCATCGACTTTTCGCCGCGGAAGATAGCCTCGATCTCGCCCTCGATAATGGTGAACATCTCCTCGAAGTCATGGCGGTGGGGAGCAGGGCCGCCACCTTGCGGGATGTGCATGTCGATGAGAGTGTAGCGGCCGGCGGTGTCCTTCCCCGTCAAAAGGATAGTGTAAGTGTCTCCTACCAAACCGATGTGGGGCAGATCCTGGTCCTCGTTCGGTCGCGCGAGCGTGAGGTTCCTATCGGGATCGTCGGGAGGAATCGGCGCCAGATGCGCCGACGTGCCTGGATTCTCGTTCACCGTGCTACTCCTTTTCTCAAAAATCTCTCACCGGTAATATAATCACCAGGCTACAATACGTCAAGTGTTTGACCGGTAAGATAAATTGATGATAGGCTTTCACCATGGTTCCCGACAGGCACGACAGGGTGGACGGGCTCATGGGCTTTTTGCGTGGTGAGGACCCGGCGAGAGCGACCTCCGCCAAGGCGCTTTCGTACCGTCTCAGGCGGGCGTCGCATTACATAGACCGGGAGATCCGGCGGGAGCTTGCCCCTCTCGGGATAGAGTTATGGGAGCTTGAGATCCTGGCGGCGTTGCGGAGGGCCGGAGGGCAGCCTTACCAGCTTACCTCCGGGGCTTTGCTAGAGGAGGCGCAGCTCACATCCGGGGCGATCACCAAGAGGGTTGCCCGCCTGGAGAGAAAGGGCTGGGTTCGTCGGGAGATCGCCCCCGACGACCGTCGTCAGATCCTCGTAATCTTGACCGACGAAGGGCTCGAGCGTACCAAGACCGTCTTCGGCGCTATGTCGAAGACGGAAGAGTCTCTGCTAGATAAAATCGACGGGAAAGCTCTGGACCGGATGAACGACGACCTGCGAGATCTACTGCTCCAACTCGAAGGTCCGGCTCCTCCAACTCCTCGCTAACCGGAGATCTCAATTCGTCGCTTTCTCCGTAACCTCGACGGCGATGGTCCAGTCGGAGTAGTCTCCATTCTCGCCGCGCGCTGCGTCAAAGTAGAGAGACTGGAGGCGTTCGGCTACGGGACCCATCTGGCCGGTTCCGACGGCCCGTCCGTCGACCTCGACTACCGGGGCGATCTGGAATCCCGTGCCGCTGAAGAAGACTTCGTCGGCGGCGTACAGTTCCGTCCGGTCCACGTCTCGCTCGATTACCGGGATGCCCAGCTCTCTGTCGGCCAGCTCCATGATGGCGTCGCGGGTGATCCCCTCCAGTATGTCCGCCGTGACTGGCGGCGTGATGATGCTGCCCTTCCTGACGAGGAAGATGTTGGCCGCGCTCGCCTCGGAGACCTGACCGTCCTGGGTGAGGAAGATGGCGTCGTCGTAGCCGGCCCGGTGCGCCTCGTCCACGGCCAGTGCTGTATTGACGTAGGAGCCGGTGCATTTGGCCCGCGCCGGGATGGCGTTGTCCGCCGTGCGCCGCCACGAGGAGACGCAGGCCTTGAGGCCTGTCAGCTCCACGTAGTTGCCCATCGGGACCGTGAAGATAGAGAGTTGGGACGCCCCCCGGAGGTTGACCCCGACCGACGTGGCGGACTTGTATGCCAGCGGTCTTATGTACGTGTCCTCGCGCGGGGCGTTCCGTTTGAGGATCTCAAGCGTTATGTCGCACAACTCGTCCACTGTGTTCGGCAACTCTATGCGCAGCATCCGGCAGGACTTCTCAAACCTCTCGTAGTGCTCGCGCAGCTTTAGGACCTGCAGCGTTCCCCGGCTCTCGTTCCAGTACGCCCGGATGCCCTCGAAGACGCCCGTGCCGTAGTTGAGGGCGTGGGTGGCGGGGGAGAGGCGGACGTCGCCCATCTTGACCATCTCCCCGCCGTGGTAGCACCACTCCGCGTCCGAGGCGTCGAATGCTTTCTGACTCATGAGTTCTTACCTCCTGCTGCGCTCGTGGCCGGCTCTTCCGCGCCTTCCGTGGCGAGCGCCCGCAACTGTTCTCCAACCTTCGCTACTTGCGTTTCGGCTTCGCGGCGGCGCATCGCCAGGAAGCTCGCCGCCCCGGCCTGGTTTTCGAGCACCCATTCACGGGCGAACTTGCCGCTCTGGATGTCGGACAGGATGCCGCGCATCCGGTCTTTGACGCCGTCGTCTATGAGCTTCGGGCCGGCGGTGTAGTCACCGTACTCGGCGGTGTTGGAGATTGAGTAGCGCATCTCCGCGAGGCCGCCCTCGTAGATGAGGTCCACGATCAGCTTCAGCTCGTTCACGCACTCGTAATACGCAAGCTCTGGCTGATACCCCGCCTCCACGAGCGTCTCGAAGCCGGCTGTCAGTAGGGCGCTGAGTCCGCCGCAGAGCACGGCCTGTTCCCCGAAGAGGTCCGTCTCGGTCTCCTCGGCGAAAGTCGTCTCTATGATGCCTGCTTTTCCGCTCCCGATGCCGCGCGCGTAGGAGAGGATCAGGTCGCGTGCCTCTCCCGAAGCATTATTCTCGACGGCGAACAGCGACGGCATCCCCTTGCCTTCCACGTAGAGACGCCGCAACACGTGCCCCGGGCCTTTCGGCGCGACGAGCCCGAGGTCTACCTCCGGCGACACTACTATCTGGTTGAAGTGGATGTTGAAGCCGTGGGCGAAGAGCATGAGCATGCCCTCGGAGAGGTTCGGCTCGACTTCCTCCCTGAACACGGCTGGCTGCTTCTCGTCGGGGAGGAGCATCATCACCACGTCGGCCCATTGCACGGCCTCGGCGTTGCCCATGACCTCCAGGCCCTCTTGCTCGGCCTTCTCCCTGCTCTTGGAGCCCTCGTAGAGCCCGACCGCGACCTCGCAGCCGGAGTCTTTCAGGTTCAGGGCGTGGGCGTGGCCCTGGCTGCCGAAGCCGAGTACGGCTATCTTTTTCTGTGTGATCTCATTGCCAATATCCGATTCACGGTATACGCGCGCCATCTAAACTTCCTCTCCTGGCCGGGCAACAGTCCCGAGCCTCGTGATCTCTCCACTTTCCATCCTGGACAGCCAGCTTTCCAGCGTCTCCGGCGGCCCGGAAGCCACCACGATATCGCCGTCCTCGTGCGTACCTATACCCGCCCGTGACGCTGACTCCCGCCAGCCTTCGCCTTCCGGTTTCAGCAACGCCACCCCGAGGGTTTCGTCGGCGGTCCTCAGCTCCTCTACATTTTCCAGGGCGCCGAGTAGCGTAGCGTAACGGCGGGCGGTATCGGGGGGGCAGTCGATCAGGACGGTCACCAACATCGCCCCCGTGTTCCCCCCGACGGTTAGACCGGCGACCGGTATTCGCTTGCTCTGGAGCGTCATCAGGAAGCGGTTCAGGGCGTAGATGCCGCCGGTTATGCGGATCTCGACGGCGCTCGCGGTCTCCGGAAGCGTGGCCTTAGCCTCGGGCGTCATTCTCTTCGATCATCTCGTTGACGCTCATGCCGCTCGGGATCATAGGGTACACGTTCGCCTCGGGGTCTATGTGGAAGTCGAGGATTACACACCCCGGCGTCTCCTGCGCCCACCGCACGGCTTCCTCCACATCGTCGCCCTCCCGGACTGTCTTGCCGGCGAGACCGTAGGCGGCTGTGAGTTCTTCGTAGTTCGGGCCGGTGATCGGGGTCTGGGAGTAGCGGCGGTTGTGGAAGAATTGCTGCCACTGGCGCACCATCCCGAGGTAGCCGTTGTTGATGACCGCGACCTTGATGTTCAGCCCGAAGTCCCGGATGGTGGCGAGTTCCTGGATGTTCATCTGGAAGCCGCCATCCCCGGCGACGACCCACACTGGCTCGTCCGGGTAGGCGAACGCCACGCCCATCGCCGCCGGGAGCGCGAAGCCCATCGTCCCGAGCCCGCCGGAGGTTATATGACTGTTCCTCTTCGTGAACTCGAAGAACTGGGCCGCCCACATCTGGTGTTGGCCCACGTCCGTGACGAGCCGGACGTCCTCGCCCGCGGCGTCTTTGATGGCGCCCATTATCCGGATCGGACCGTACTTCTCGCGCGCTATCTCTTCACGACGCTTCTCCGGCTCCTGGCTCTTCGCGAGCTCATCGCGCCACACACCGTGGTCGCCGTGCTCGTCGGAGTTCTCGGCGTGACCAAGTATTCCGCGCAGGGCCGCTTTCGCGTCGGCGGCGATGCCGATGGCCGGCTTTACGACCTTGCCCAGCTCGGAGGGGTCGACGTCTATGTGGATCACCTTCGCGTCTCTGGCGAAGCGGTCGATCGCACCCGTGATCCTGTCATCGAAGCGCATCCCGACCGCGAGTAGCGCGTCTGATTTGTCTATGGCCCTGTTGACGCTCGCCTGGCCGTGCATCCCCGGCCAACCCAGGTACAGCGGGTGGTCCTCCGGGAACGCGCTGATACCGAGCAGCGTCGTCACCACGGGGATATCCATCCGCTCGGCGAGCAGCTGCAACTCCATCTCCGCCCCCGAGAGAGTAACCCCATGCCCGGCCAGGATCAGGGGCCGCTTCGCCTTCCGCAGCAGTACAGCCGCTGCTTCGAGCGCCGGGCCCGTGACCGGGAGCGGAGCCTCTTTGAGCCTCCGGTACACGTCATGCTCGCAGGCGGCGAACTGCACGTCTTTTGGCACGTCCACCAGGACCGGGCCGGGCCTGCCGGAGCGGGCGATCTCGAACGCCCGCCGCATCGTCGGGTACAGTTCGTCCGGGTCCTCGACCAGGAAGGAATGTTTGGTGAAGGGGAGCGTCATACCCATCACGTCTGTCTCCTGGAAGGAGTCCTTGCCGAGAGCGCCCCTGCCGACCTGCCCCGTTATAGCTACGAGCGGCACCGAGTCCATCTGGGCCGTCGCCAGTCCCGTGACGATGTTCGTCGCTCCCGGCCCGCTAGTCGCCACGACGACCCCGACCTGCCCCGTCGCGCGGGCGTAACCGTCGGCGGCGTGGGCGGCGGCCTGCTCGTGGCGGACGAGGACGTGCTTTAGTGGGTAGTCCGGCAGCGCGTCGTAGAACGGCATGATGGCGCCACCCGGATACCCGAAGAGGTACTCGACCCCTTCATCCAGGAGCGCCTCGCACATGGCTTCGCTACCGGTGCGCGGTTTGTATTCGATGTTGAGTGCGGTATTTTCCACGATGTTTCCATCCTTCTGATGTCGCGAGTTTAAGAGAGAGCCTGTACCGGAGAGCGGGAGTAGCCCCGTATCGCGGTTCTAGGCGGACCGGAGAGCGTCGTCCCGACCCGCCCGACTAATTAGTCGTAGGGCTAGGGGGACGACAGGCGTGGGTACTCGCGGGTTGATGGGAGGAGTGAGCAGACGCGCGGTCCCGAGCATGAAGCCCGAGATCTCTATCTGTTCCGCTTCGGAAACTCCTGACAAAGTTCCTCACTCACTCGCTTACAAGTTCACGAAGGCTAACCACCTTGTAGCCGTTTGTCAAGCACATATATTCTCATAAACGAATTTCTATGAACCAAAGGCACGTCGATGCTACCGGAGCTACGAGGCGAAGTCAGCCGATGAGTTAATAGAATGACGAACGTCTATGGTGCTGTGGGGAGTATTTATAGGCGTGGGTGCTTGGGGGCGCTGTTTGCAACCGTGGACTTCCTACTTGGGAAACACCTGCTTAGTATGAGTTGATCTCAACAGCATGCAACGGCATGCGAGTCTCTGATTAGAGCGCAGGCTCCAGGCTTGGTACGGGGACTTCTCCGGGCGGCTCTACGCGAGCCCCGTCGAGGTCTATGTCGAGGGTCCAGGCTTTGGTCTCCACGTCCTGCCTCTCGAACGCGGCCTGCATCGCCGCTTCTATCCGCCTGGCGTGCTCCTCTGGGGCGAAGGCCAGGACGGTAGGACCCGAGCCGGAGAGGCACGCGCCGTAGGCCCCGTTTTCGAGGGCTGCTTCTATGGCGTCTTCGAGACCGGGAACGAGGTGCGAGCGGTAGGGTTGGTGTAGCCTGTCCTGCATCGCTACGCGGAGCAGGTCGTACTCGCCGGTCGCCAGAGCGCCGAGCAACAGGCCGGAGCGTCCGACGTTGAAGACGGCGTCACGGTGTGGCACGTGGTCCGGCAGAGCCCTCCGCGCCGCCGTCGTGGAGACGGCGAAGTCCGGGACGGCGACGACCGCCTTCAGGTCTTTCGGCTCCAGCCGGACACTTCTTATGCCTTCCGGTGTGAGGGTGCCGATGACCAGGCCGCCGAGGAGGGCAGGGGCGGCGTTGTCCGGGTGGCCGTCGAGGTCGCAGACGAGGTTGAGCAGGTCAGGGGGGGCCATGGGACGGCCGAGCAGGTCGTTGGCGGCGACCGCCCCCCCGACGAGGGCCGCCGCGCTCCCGCCGAGGCCGCGGGCCGGTGGTATCGAGTTCTCCTGGACAAGGTGAAAGTGGGCGTCCGACTCGTCGACCATCTCCGCGACGAAGCGGGCCGCCCGGTATGCTGGATGTTCGGGGGTGCGTGGGATCAGGGCGGAGCCGGTTCCGTGCACTTCGACCACGGGTCTAGGAGAGCGCTCCAGGCTTATCCGCATGCTGAGCGAGAGGGCGAGCCCGACGGCGTCAAACCCCGGCCCGAGGTTCGCCGAGGTCGCCGGTACCCGCACGGAGATCACGCGGGCGACCGCTCCGGCCGACGCCCTGGCATACGCCCTTGCGCACGCCCCGGCGAAAGCCCCATCATCCCGGAGACGGCCTCGAATGTGGCTTCCACCGGCTCCGGCAATTCGGCGCGATCCAGGATGACCGCCGGGTCCTTGAGCCCGTGACCGGTCAGGACGCTTACGACCGTCCCTTCCGGGGCTCTTCCTTCGCGGGCGAGCTTCAAGAGCCCGGCGACGCCGGCGGCGGAGGCCGGTTCGCAGAACACGCCTTCTTCGCGGGCGAGGAGTAGTTGGGCTTCCAGGATCTCCTCGTCCGTGACGCTCTCGATCCGTCCGCCGGACTCACTGGCAGCTTTTAGCGCCCCTTCTTTGCTCGCCGGGGAGCCGATGCGGATGGCGCTCGCCACCGTCTCCGGTTCCTCGAAATCGTGCCCGGTGACGAGCGGCGCGGCCCCTTCGGCCTGGAAGCCGAGCATCCGGGGAGCGGTGTCCGCGTACCCGGCCTCGCGCCACTCCGTGAAGCCCTTCCAGTAGGCGGTGATGTTTCCTGCGTTGCCGACGGGGAGGGCGAGGGCGTCCGGCGGGGCGCCGAGAGCTTCGCAGACCTCGAAGGCAGCTGTTTTCTGGCCCTCGATCCTGTCCGGGTTCACCGAGTTGACCAGCGCCACGTTTCCCAACTCCTCGGCGAGTTGCCGGGAGAGCCTCAGGGCGGCGTCGAAGTTACCTTCGATCTGGATTATGCGGGCGCCGTGGGCGAGTACCTGGACTGCTTTGCCGAGCGCTATCTTCCCGACCGGAACCACCACGAAGCATTCCATCCCGGCCCGCGCCGCATATGCCGCCGCGGATGCTGCCGTGTTGCCCGTCGAGGCGCATACGCAGGCGCTGCTGCCGGCGGCGAGCGCCCGGCTCAGGGCGACCGTCATCCCCCGGTCCTTGAAAGATGCGGTTGGGTTCATCCCTTCGAACTTCAAGAAGAGGCGGACGCCTATCTTTTCAGAGAGTGCGGGTGCTTCTATAAGAGGGGTGTTACCTTCTCCAAGAGTAGACACCGCCTCGTCCGGGATCTCCGGCAGCCACTCACGATAATCCCTTATTACACCCTGTCTGGCGGCCCGCGACCCAACGTTCAAGATAAAAGCGCCCCTCTTGGAAAACAGTATCAGGAGATCAACCTCCAGGGAAAACTATCACGCGCGGGCTCACCCTTTCAAGGCATCAACGCACCACCTGCCCGCCGCTGGCCCGCGAAGAGGTTGTGTGGTTCACTACGCTGTGCTGATGAGTAGCAGGAAAGGCATCATTTTGGCCGGTGGTTCCGGCACGCGGCTCTACCCGCTGACCCACGTGGTCAGCAAGCAACTGTTGCCCGTTTACGACAAGCCCCTGATCTACTACCCGCTCTCCACCCTCATGATCTCCGGGATAAAAGATATCTTGATAATCTCGACCCCGGAGGACCTTCCCCGCTTCGAGAAGCTACTCGGGGACGGCTCCCAGTGGGGTATGAGCTTCTCATACGCCGTCCAGCCAAAACCGGAAGGACTGGCCCAGGCTTTCATCATCGGGAAGGACTTTGTCGGACCTGACCCGGTCGCGCTCGTGCTCGGGGACAACATCTTCTATGGTCAGAGCTTCGGGGAGACGCTTCGCAAAGCGGCGGGCCGGGAGAGCGGGGCGACGGTCTTCGGCTACTACGTCCGCGACCCGGAGCGCTACGGCGTCGTCGAGTTCGAGAAGGACGGAAAAGTCGTCGGTATCGAGGAGAAGCCCCAGAAACCACGCTCCCACTACGCCGTCACCGGGCTCTATTTCTACGACAACCAGGTGGTGGATATAGCCGCGGAGATGAAGCCCTCGCCGCGCGGAGAGCTGGAGATAACGGACGTAAACGTCGAGTATCTCGGGCGCGGGCAGCTACAGGTCGAGCTCATGGGGCGCGGTATGGCGTGGCTGGATACCGGGACGCACGAGGCGCTCCAGCAGGCGACCAACTTCATCGAGACCATCGAGCAGCGGCAGGGTTTGAAGATAAGCTGTCCCGAGGAGATCTCCTACAGGATGGGCTACATAGACGCCGACCAACTTACACGTCTCGCCGAGCCGATGATGAAGAATACCTACGGCCGGTACCTGATGGACCTCGTAAACGAGACGGAAGGAACCTTTTGAACGTCATCGAAACCCGGATACCGGGTGTCCTGATCCTGGAACCAAAAGTCTTCGGCGACGAACGCGGCTTCTTTATGGAGACTTACAACGAAGCCCGCTACAAGGAAGCAGGTCTGCCCTCCAACTTCGTCCAGGACAACCTCTCGCTCTCCGCTCGGAACGTGCTGCGCGGTCTCCACTTCCAGAACCCCGACCAGCAGGGCAAGCTCGTCTACGTCCTGCAAGGCGAAGTCTTCGACGTGGCGGTTGACATCCGCGAGGGCTCCCCGACCTTCGGGGAGTGGGAGGGCGTCACGCTCTCCGCCGAAAACAAGCGCCAGTTCTGGGTCCCCGAAGGTTTCGCCCACGGCTTCGTCGTCACCAGTGACACCGCCCTCTTCGCCTACAAGTGCAGCGCTCCCTACAACGCCAAAGCAGATGCCGGGGTGCGCTGGGACGATCCGGAGATCGGGGTAGAGTGGCCTGTTGAGGAGCCGATACTCTCCGAGAAAGACAAGAACGCGCCGCTACTCCGGGACCTCTCTTCCGACAAACAACCCCGTTACTTGAACCCGGCGTAGCCGTCGTCTGCCATTACGACACTGCCGTTTATGGCGGAGGCTTCATCCGTGGCGAGTAGGGGACCACGTCGGCTATCTGCTCTGGTTGCAGTAGCTTGCGGCGCATCTGAGCGCGGGCAAGGGTGTCGTCGAGGCCCATGTCCTTGTAGCCCTGGATGATCGGGGTGTCCACGGTTCCAGGCGCCACGGCCACGACCCGTATCCCGAACGGCGCAAGCTCCAACGCAGCCGCCTGGGTCATCATCTTGACTGCCCCCTTCGCGGCGTGATACCCGAAGACACCCGGCGAAGCCAGAAATGACAACACGGAGGCGGTGTTGACGATCACACCCTCTGAGCCCAGATCCCGCATCTTGCGGCCCGCCGCCAATATCCCTTAGTAGACGCCGTACTGGTTGACCTTCACCACCCGGTCGTAATCCTTCGGCTCGTGTTCGAGGAGCGGCGCGTAGTAGCCTATGCCGGCGTTGTTGAACATCACGTCCAGCGTGCCGTACTCCTCGACCGCCCTCTCCACCGCCCGCTCGACCTGCTCGAACTCGGCGACATTGGTGTGCTGGAAGACCGCCTCGCCGCCCGCAGCCGCAAGCTCTTCCGCCGTCTTCCGGCCCGAGTTTTCGTCGTACTCCGCTATAACCACCTTCGCACCCTCGTTACAGAACTTTGCGGCGGTCGCGCGACCGATGCCGCTCCCCGCACCCGTAATAACCGCGACTTTGTCTTCGAGACCCATCGGATACCTCCCACTCGTTGTCTACAGAAAAGTCAATCTTATCTATATCTACTCGCGGCGAAGGGCTCGCTCCCGGAGACAATCTCCGGTAGTTTTACAAAGTTCGAGTTCGCAGGCGAAGACCGAGGATGCACAGAATACCGGAGGTGAGGAGTGAAAGTCCTGCTATCGGCAGGAGCGAAGGACCTCCGGTGCCGGGCAGCCGGCTGGCTGGGGTCGTACCCTCGTAAGTGCTGCCTTGCGAAGGAGCCCGTCGATCAGGAGCTTTCTGGTCGTTTGTGATTCGCCTGAACCTCTCCACCAGCGTCGCGCGCTCCTTTGCGCTGTTGATAGGGATACTACCGAAGCTCCCCGCTACCAGCAGATAGTCGGCGTTGGACCTCCGGTCCGGGTTGACGACCAACAGATACTCCCGACCGGGTTTGAACAGCGGGGCGGAGTCTTCGACGGTAACATCCTTGTCGGCGCTGCCCATCTGGCTCACGACCACCCGCCCGCTGAGATCTCCTTTCACGTTTTCGATCACTTCTACCGAGGATAACGTCAGCGGAATGTCAGACTCGGAGGTTGTCTTGGGAGGACCTATCTTCTTCACGACGCGACCGACAAACACGTTGCTGGCAGAGTGGACGAGCGTATTGTCATCTTTTGCATCGAAAGCCAGGGAGCCAGCCACCGCGACGGTCGTTGAGGTTCCCTGGGCGTCGGCTTCACGTTGAACGACAGTCACGCTTACGACGATGCTGACAGCGGTCACGACAACCACCAGCATCCCCACGGATTTCTTTATATACGTCATCGCGTTGCTATCCTTCCTCAAGATACTTCGCCTGCTGGCTACGAAACCATCGGTGCGCCGTCACCGCACGACGGGACGGCACACCTTACAAGGCCGATATCCTGCCTCGACGGCCTCTTTGGCTGATCGGAACGGCCGGCGGTTCTCGAGTCTTATCCTACGAGCGTTGCGGCAGGTGGCGTGGCAGACGATGTTGGTGGTCGGGGTCGCAACGTAAGGGTGGATGGAGATCTCCGCGGTCGGG
>JBBPZT010000119.1:0-10193 GCA_038198625.1 Rubrobacterales bacterium | reverse complement strand
TCAGTTGAGGTCCGGCTTCCCGAGGTCAAAGAGGTTGTCCTCCCGCCTCTCCTCTTGGAGCGCTTCTATTAGCTCATTGAGCTTGCCCATCCTCACCTTCATGCCGCCGGACTCCGTTGCCGGCGGCGGGTTGAGGGCGATGTAATCTACGGTATCCCGGTACGACTCCAGAGTGGCTATGAGATCCGCCGTCGAGACCGCTACCGGCTCCCACGCCGGGCCGAATCCGGTGGAGGAGAGGAAAGACCTGGCTTTCATCCTAGAGTCGAAGAGCGGGAGGGCGCTCTTGCCGTCTACGGAGACTGCGAGCGGTTCGTCGCGCCGGGTTTCTCTCTCGAAGAGGAGTATGTAGGGCGGGCGGGGTAGCTCGCTGGAGGCCAATTTAGGAAGGTCTCGGGGCCATTGTGACGAGCAGGACGAGGTTCTCTCCGGTGTCGTTTCGGACTCCGTGGGGGTCACCGGCGTGCGCGATTACCGCGTGTCCCGCGCTGAGGTCTTTTTCTTCTTCGCCGATGGTGAAACGGGCCGTGCCTTCCAGGACGTAGTAGATCTTATCCGAGCCTTCGTGGGCGTGGACTTTCTGGCTCTGGCTGGGCAGGAGGCAATAAGTGTCGTAGAACAGGTGCGGCGAGTCAAAGAGGCTGTTCTTCTGCATCTTCTCCTCGGAGAAAGCTACGTGCTCGGATATTTGTCTGCTCTCCAAAAGCGGTTCCTTCCGGCGTATTTTCAGGATCCTCAATTTAACATCCCGCAGAGTGGGTGGCCGGCTCTGGTATGATGCGATGCTTGTGAGAGGAGATAGCTAATGATGTTTCCACGAGTAGTATTTGAGCTCCCCGGATGGATCGGGGAGTTGTTTTCCGAAGAGAGAACCTATCCGGACGCCGAGGACCGGATGCGGCTGGCGGTGGAGCTTGCTCGCCGGAACGTCCTTCAAGGGACAGGAGGGCCTTTCGGGGCGGCGGTCTTCGAGCGCGAGTCGGGGCGGCTGGTAGCTCCTGGCGTGAACATGGTTGTGAGTTCTGGATGCTCCGTAGCCCACGCGGAGATGGTGGCGATCATGGTCGCCCAGCAGCGCCTCGGAAGTTTCGACCTCGGCGGTGAGGGACAACCCGCCCGCGAGCTGGTCACGAGCACCGAGCCGTGCGCCATGTGCCTCGGCGCGACACCCTGGTCCGGCGTCGTCGGTCTGGTCTGCGGAGCCCGCGGCGAGGACGCCGAGAAGGTCGGCTTCGACGAAGGCGCCAAGCCGCAAGACTGGGTGCGCTCTCTGGAAGAACGCGGCATCTACGTCGCGCGTGACGTTCTGAGGGATGAAGCGGCGGCTGTCTTGCGCGAGTATGGTGAGGGGGGAGGGGAGATCTACAACCCCCACCGGAGCAACCCTCCGAATGACTTATAGGGATAGGTGCGGGTAGTTCTATAACGAGGGCTTTGCTACATTTACTCTTATTGTGCCGATTCGAGGGGTTGCGGCACGGTTTATCTAGCTCGCCGACCAAGGGAGAAGTGAACGTGAAGGCTGATCCAAACGCTCTTGCAAAAGCGCTCGACTCACTCTACGGGAAGGCTTTGGATGGCATACCGGGTTTTCTGTCGGCGGAGGAGATGGCGGACAGTTACCGCAAAGATGCCGTATCTCTCGAAGAGCAGGCCAGCAGACTCGTACGCTACCAGGTGGCGAAAGCGTCGGCGTCCGGGTTTGTTACGGGGCTCGGTGGTGTGCTCGTCCTTCCCGTAACGGTGCCCGTCAATCTTTCCAGCGTTCTATATGTACAGCTTCGTATGATCGCGGCGATCGCGCATCTGGGAGGGCATGACGTTCGGGACGACCGCGTAAAGACGCTCTGCTACCTCTGCTTGTGCGGCAACTCCGCCAACGAAGTCTTGAAGGGAGCGGGGATAACGATAGGAACCAAGCTGACGGAAAAGGCGATCAAGCAGCTATCCTTCGAAACCATCAAGAAGATCAACAAAGCCGTCGGCTTCCGCTTGCTTACCAAGTTCGGGCAGACGGGAGCGATCAACCTGGGCAAAGCTATTCCTCTGGTCGGGGGCGCGGTCGGCGGAACCCTGGATGGAGCGACGACCCACACGATCGGCAAGGTCGCGAAAAAGGCGTTTCTCCCAGAAGACGAAGAGACCTCCGAAGAAGGTTACTTCTCCGATGAGGAAGCAACAATAATTATCGAGAGCCCAACCGGTCGTCCATCTGACTGACGTGCGCTCTCGTCTGCTACCGGAGCGACTAGAGCCGAAACTCCTTCGGGAACTCCGTCAGGTTGCGGCAGCCATCCTCCGTGACGACGACCAGGTCTTCTATCCTTACTCCGCCTGTATCAGCGTAGTAGAGGCCGGGCTCGACGCTCACCACGTCGCCGGATATAAGCTCCTCGTCGGAGATGGAGATGCGGGGGCCTTCGTGGATCTCCAACCCTACCCCGTGGCCGGTACCGTGGATGAAGCCTTCTTGTAGAGGCTCGCCTTCTTTCTGGTCGTGGACGAGCGTCTTGTAGCCCTTCTCGTGCAAGACTTCAGATACTTTGCGGTGAACGTCCCGGCCGTTGACGCCCGCCCGGATCATGCCTAGCGCCGCCTCCTGGCTCTCCAGGACCGCGTCGTACATTTCCTGCAACCCCTCGTTTGGCTCGCCCTTGACGAAGGTACGGGTCATGTCGGCGTAGTAGCGGCTGGACTGGTCTCTCGGGAAGATGTCGAGGATTATTGACTCGCCCGCCCGTAAAGGACCGTGTCCTCTGTCGTGCGGGTCGGCGGCCTGCGGACCACCGGCGGTTATGGTCCCCTCCGCGTCGCAGCCGCGCCGCAATAGCTCGCTGTCTATGACGTAGCGGAGCTTCTCGCTGGTCAGGGGCTCACCGTCCCAGACGAGCGTTCTATTCTCGGCCACCTCGGAGTTGCGGAGGATCTCCACCGCCTGGGCGCAAGCCGCCTCGACGTCTCTTTGGGTCTTCTCGATGTGGGAGATTTCTTCCTCGGTCTTGGAGCGCCGGAGGTCGGCGAAGAGCTTCGCCTCCGGTGAGACCTCGAGACCGCGGGCGCGAAGCTCGTCGGCGTAGATGATGCCCAAAGTGGGGGGGACTGCTATCGAGTCGGCCCCGAGTTTCTCCAGGAGACCGGCGGCTGCTGCCGCCATCGCCCGGCCCCCGCTCTTCAGCTCGCGGGAGAGTTTTTGCACACCCAGCTCGTCGAAAGAGAGGACCTCGTCGGCGTGGGATTGTTTCTTCGCGCGCCCGTACTCCATCGAGGAAACGGCCAGGTACTTCTTGCCGGCTGCCTCCAGGCAGATAACCGGGTCCGGTGCCAGGAACCCCGAGAGGTGGTAGGCGGCGGCATCGTGCTCCGACGCCCCGATAACGAGCAACGCTTTGGATCCCCCATCAGCCATCAGATTCTTCTCCCTGGTCGTGTGCTCTCGAAGGTGTACATTCTACTACCGGGCGGGATATGGTTTGCCGGACATGGTTTCTATACACAGTTCTATATAATCGGGGTAGATGATCGAGAACAAAGACATGAGGAGCCGCATCGAGGAGGCGCTGGACAAGGTGCGTCCCGCTATGCAGGCCGACGGCGGGGACGCCAGGGTCGTTGACTGTGACGAAGAGGAGGGCGCGGTCAGTATCGAGATGCTCGGGGCCTGCAAGGGGTGCCCGCTCTCGCAGCTAGACTTCGCCTACGCTATCGAAAGCTTGATCCGTCGTGAAGTACCCGAGATCCGGGAGATAAAGGCGGTATAGAAACCGGAATTCGCTTACTGCTGCTCCTGACGGGTGGCGCGTAGGGCGTCCGGCGGTATCGCTTCCCTCGTCGCCGAGAGGGCCTCAATCGCCCTCTTTCTGGCCTGGCGGAGCTTGAAGCGTCGAAGTCCGGGAGCGTTGCGTAACTGTTCGTTGGTAAGGTGGGTCAGTGTGATCATGTCGTTCGCGCAGGCACGGTAGCCAAGGGCGCACATCTCGATCTGTACCTCCGAGGGTGACTCCCTGAGCGTGCGCCGGATCTCCACGGTCCGTTCGACGATGGAGCGGGAGATGCGTTCCGGGGAAGTATCTTCCGTCACCTGGGGCCGGTAGCCGATGATCCTCTCCGGAGAGAGGCGGCGCAGTCCGCGTGCCGGACCGTCCAGACGTCGCCGGGCGGCCAGGAAGACGGTGAGCGTTAGCGGAACAGCCAGGAAGGAAAGCAGTATCGGTGTGTCGTGGATGATGAACGTCAGCGTGGCGAGGGCGATGACTTCTACCATAAGAACCAGCACCAAGTATAACCTGAACATCTTCTCAGTCCCTCTCCGCTACTCCACCTCGTGCGTGAAGTTTATGTTTCAGTGGCCGGTTTCGCAAGCACTTTCGTCCGGGTCTGTATAATCTTCTCCATGGAGCATACCAAAGCCTTGGAGTTTGATCCCGCCCATCCCCTACAAAGCGGTCTGGCGGTGACCCGAACCATACTTCTTTTCCCGAAAAGTTTCTACGCAAACTTCTCCACCTCCGGTCCCTTGAAGGGGCCTACACTCTTCGTCCTATTCGTGAGCGCGGTGAGTGCGATCTTGAGGCTTGCGATCGTCTTTATCTTCTCGACTAGCAGCATTGGAGAGGCTGCGATCTCACTCCTCGAAGCCCTGGTTTTCGTGCTGCTCTCGCCGGGCATCGTCGCCGGGTTGGCCGGTATTTATCTGCTCTCGGTACGTGCTTTCGTCAAGAAAGGGGCCGACTTCCAGGAAGTCTACCGCCTGCTCGCCTACGCTTACGCGGCGATGATTCTCTTCTGGATCCCGGTGATCCAGGCGTTTGCTTTCACCTACACGTTCCTGGTCCTGATGACGCTCGGGGTTCGCGGTGTCTACGGTACCTCCACTACCACGGCCCTGGTAACCACGTTCGCGGGCTACGTCCCGGCCGGCATACTATTCGTCTTCCTCCAGCTCCTGGTTACCGGCCTCGCCTTCGGCCCGCCCGCCTGGTAGAGGGATCCGGACCCAGCTTCTCTGTAATGGCCGCGTGCTCGCTGAGGTCCCGGGCCACCCGTCTCCGGAGGTCGTCGGGAGCGAGGTCCGCCTTTTTCAACGGGTCCCGACCGTAGCGCCTCACGAGCAAGTTACGTGAGATCTCCAGGTACGTGCTGCGCACGGCCAGCTCCACCGGCACGGTCAACTCCCTCGGGAAAACGTGGTATGCCAGGTCCTCTTTCAAACTCAGCACGGGAGGATTCAGCCCTCGCTGCCGGCGCGAGGAGATTCGTCGCTCCCACTGTTCGCGCAGCAGCCTCATCTCACCTGTATCCGGCTCGACGTTGAGCGGACCGGTCTCGAAAAGGTCTTCCGGGGTGAATCCGAACGACTCTTCGAAGATACGGGACGTTTTGAGCGCGCCGCGTAACCTCAGAAACTCGTACTCGGACCGCAGCAGTATGAGGTGTGGGTCGTAGTAGAGGCCGAGCCCATCACGCGCCGGGCGTGAAGGGTCCAGCCCACGCTCCGAGAGCGCCCGCCGGGTGGGACCTACGCGCTTCACGACCTTGAGGCGCTCCCATCCGAACAACCCGCCCCCCGCCAACAGCCCCACTACCAGCGGGATGATCGGGGCGAAGGACCCCGCCCACCCCGTCCCGAATAACGGGGCCGACAGGAGCACCAGAGATCCGGTTACCAGCGTCAGCGTAAAACCGAGCCTCGTCGCCCGCCCCGCGTAACCCCCGGCGCCCGAGTACAAACGGCCCAACTCGTACCACAGCTCCATAGTCTCCCTGTCCGGGGTCCTGTCGGATGTTGAGGCCGGGCGCACGTGCTAGATTTTACTCTGTATGCCGCCCGATAAGACCTTCGCCCGCACCCTGACCAACGCGCTGAACCCCTTCTTTATCTTCACAGCACTCTACGCGCTCGTCGCCCTCGCGAAAAGCACTCTTCCCGCCGCTATCCTCTACGTGTCCCTGGAAGCGCTCGCGGCGGCGCTCGTGGCGGGTTACGTGCTCCTCATGCGCCGGAGGAGGCGGGTATCGGGGTTCTGGATCCCGGACCGCGCCGAACGTCTCATCCCGGCGATGATCCTCCTCCTCTCATTTGCCGGACTACTCGCCGCACTCTTTCTTCTCGACGCCCTCGAAAGCCTCTTCCTGACGACCCTCTCGATGGGCCTCGCGGCCGCGACCGTGGCAGCCGTCACGATAGTCTGGAAAGCAAGCGCCCACTCGGCTGTCGCCGGACACGCCGCGGCAGCCGGAGTCTTGCTTCTCGGCCCGGTAGGAGCCGTATTCGTTCTTCTGTTGCCGCTCGTAGTCTGGTCCAGGGTCACGCTCGGGGCGCACACTCTCGCGCAGGCGGTCGTCGGAGCGGGCGTGGGCGCGGCTTTCGCCATACTGTTCCTGGCATGAAAAAGCCCGCCAGCGCGAGCCAGCGGGCGGTGTTTGGAGTGACCCCACCGGGGTTCGAACCCGGGTTTTCGCCGTGAGAGGGCGATGTCCTTGGCCTCTAGACGATGGGGCCGCGTTGCAATCCGTGACAAAGTTTAGACGATGGACCACGTTTCGTCAAAGCGTCTGCCCGAAACTTCTAGTCCCGTGGGCTACGCGGGTAGCTGCTCCATCTCTCGCAGTGCTTTCTCGACCCTTAGCAGGGAGCGTTCGCGGCCGAGGAGTTGCATGGTCTCGAAGAGGCCGGCGCTGACGGTACGGCCGGTGGTGGCGAACCTCAGAGGGTGGATCAGGTGCCGCGCTCCCTTCTCTCTTTCGGCCGCGAGCCCCCGAATCGCCTCCTCTATAGCCTCCTCCGTCCACTCCGGCAAGGCCGCGAGACGCTCCGCGAGCTCCGGTAGGTTCTCCCGCGCGAACTCCTTGCCAAACTGTTTCTGGAACTCTTCCGGATCGTACTCAAGCTCCCCGCCGTAGAAGTAGCCGACGGCGTCGGGGATGTCGGTGGTGCGTCCGATGCGCTCTTTCATAAGGTCCATGATCTTCGTGAGGCGCGGCATGTCGCTTTCGAGTTCCTCCGCGCTCGCCGCACCCGATTCGACGAGCATCGGGGCGGCGAGCATCGCCAGCTCCTCCAGGCTCTTGCGGCGGATGTAGACCTGGTTTATGGAGACGAGCTTCTGCTGGTCGAAGACAGCCGGGTTTCCACTTACCCGCTTTATCCGGAACCGTTCGGCAAGCTCTTCGGGGCTGAAGATCTCCTCGTCCGCAGCGTACCCGGCCCCGAGCAGCGCCAGGTAGTTGAAGAGCGCCTCCGGGAGTATTCCCTGTGCCGCGAACTCCTCGACGCTCGCGGCGCCGTGACGTTTGCTGAGTTTCTTCTTGTCCGGGCCGAGCACCTGCGGGACGTGGGCGAAGGCGGGCAGGTCGTAGCCCAGGGCTTTGTAGATCAGGATCTGGCGCGGCGTGTTTGATAGGTGGTCGTCACCCCTTATAACGTGCGACATCTCCATCAGCGCGTCGTCCACGACGGCGGCGAAGTTGTAGGTCGGGGTGCCACTCGACTTCATCAGGACGAAGTCTTCGAGGTTCGCGTTCTCGAAGGTGACGGGGCCCCGGATCATGTCCTCAACCACGGTCTGCCCGTCGCGCGGCGTCTTGAACCGCACGGTATAAGGCTCTCCGGCCTCTATCCTCCCGCGCGCTTCCTCCGGGTCCATCTGCCGGTACTCGCCGCTGGTGTAGATCGGCTGTCGCTTCTCGGCACGCGCCTGCTCCCGAAGCTCCGCAAGCTCCTCCGGCGTCGCGAAGTCATAGTAGGCCGCGCCGGAGTCGAGGAGTTTCTGGGCCGCCTCGCAGTAGAGGTCCAAACGTTCGGTCTGGCGGTAGGGGGAATGAGGACCACCGATCTCCGGTCCCTCGTCCCACTCCAGCCCGATCCAACGAAGCGAACGTTTTAGCTGTTCGACGGATTCCTCCGTCGAACGCTCCAGGTCCGTGTCTTCTATCCGCAGGACGAACGTGCCGCTGTTCTTGCGCGCGAACAACCAGTTGAAGAGCGCCGTCCTTACCCCGCCGACGTGCAGCATGCCCGTTGGGCTCGGCGCGTAACGTACCCTGATCCGTGAACTATCCATCACCTAAACCTAGCACACGGACGCAGCTTGGGAAAGCTTCGCGGCTCGCAGCAGTTTTTCTAATACTACTGGACTTCCCAGTGCATTCCGATGTACTCGAACTGAGCTTGCGCATCTAATGGACGTGTAGTGTTACCGGTGCGGACATAAAATTCTGAGTTCTGATTGTCTTTTAGAAAGACAGCTTTTGGGCTCCGGTCTACCTGGCTATAACAGATCAAACTTCCATTCATATCGTTAAAGGAAGTCCGATAGTAAGCTCCAAACTCTGGACTCAAGTACTTATCACTCAGTACCTGCACCAAATGTTGCTCAAACCCGTCGCGGTCTTTACGTTTCAGAGAGTTTATGTCGTTCTCGATGCCACTGCAGAAGGTTCTCCCGCTTTAGTGAACATCTGCTGTGCAGGAGACTCGATCTCGACCAAGCACCACTCTGCACCATAGCTTCCTGTGTCGAACCAAGCAAAATCGACTTCGTAATCAGCGCCAAGTTTGACCTTTGAGTAAAGAGGTGAGCGACCATAAAGCCGAAGGATGCCATTGAAAAAGTAGCTGTGCGAGGCTAAGAAGTCGTGAATCTCTTGCTCACGTACTTTGGCATCTAGCAAAGCACAAAACTCACCTATCTCTTCTAGAAGCTGCGTTCTAGTTAAAGCTTGCACGTGTGGATCTATTGACGGTAAAGATTCAAAAGAGGACATCAGGGATTTTGATCTCTCTGTTCATACTCCAAAGCAAGCTGGCCGATACGAGCATATCCAGAAGCACCCTCACGAGGCAAACTCGACAACCTGTTCATCGGCCAGAAAAGCTGCGTACTGGATAGCAGCCTGTATGTCCTCAGCCTCCAAGTACGGGTAAGAGGACAGGATCTCCTCCGGCTTCTGCCCCGCCGCCAAGAGCCCCAGTAGACGCGATACGGGAAAACGCAGCCCTCGTATGCACGGTTTGCCGAAGAAGACTTTAGGATCGTAGGACTTACGCAGAGAGGGAGTCTGCTAACCTGAGAACATGAGTTTTACAAAGTTGGACTATTGCCAGTATTTGTTGAGTAGCCAAATCAACTACACCTTGACCAACATGGCCGACCACCTCGAAAGCTTCAGCCACGACACCATGAACCGATACCTAAAAGGCGAGAAGCTGACGCCTCGATTGCTCTTTGAGCAGGTTGAGCCGATGGTTGAGCAGGATCCGGGGGCGTACCTGATCTTCGACGACACCGTGCTGGATAAGAGCTTCGGTCCGGAGATCGAGGTAACGCGCAAGCAGTGGAGCGGCAATGAGAAGAGGGTCATCCGGGGCATCGGAGTGGTCTCGTGCGTATACGTCAACCCCAAAACGGAGAACTTCTGGGTCATCGATTATCGTATCTTCGACCCGGAGGCGGATGGCAAGAGTAAGCTAGATCACGTCGAGGAGATGTTGGGCTTGGTCGAGCATCGAGGAGTGGCGTTTGAGAGAGTACTCATGGACACTTGGTACGCCACCAAGGATCTGATGCTCGTGATAGAGGGGATGGGCAAGAAGTACTACTGTCCACTAAAGAGCAACCGCCAGGTCGATGACAGTGGAGGAGAGCACCCTTACCAGCGGGTGGACTCCTTGGATTGGAGCGAACAGGAGTTGGAGAAGGGCAAGCTGATAAAGATCAAGGGCTTTCCCAAGGACCATAAGGTAAAGCTGTTCCGGGTAGTGGTATCTTCCAGCCGCACGGAGTGGATCGTCACCAACGATCTTTCTCGGAATTCCACGCACGACACGCGAGAGGTGCGTGGCGTGCGTTGGAAGGTCGAGGAGTTTCACCGGGAAGCCAAGCAGTTGACGGGGATCGAGCGTTGTCAGTGCCGGGTGGGGCGAATCCAGCGCAACCACATAGGTTGCGCGATGTTGGTCTGGAGTCGCCTGAAGAATTTGGCATACCAGAGCGGGAGGACCGTCTACCAGATCAAGCACGGCTTACTGCACGACTATCTCGTCGGGCAGCTCAAGAATCCCAGTGTTCAGATGGTTCTTGCGTAAGTCCTAGTGTCCTTATTTACCCACGACCAAGCCGAGGGAGGTGAGAATAAGATGATGCCGTCTGGAAGATGTTGGTAGCCGGATGATCCGCGCGACCGTATAGCCCGTA
>JBBPZT010000118.1:0-2371 GCA_038198625.1 Rubrobacterales bacterium | reverse complement strand
GGCCCCGGAGCGCGAGCTGGTAGGCGGCGGCGCTACCCATCCCGCCGAGCCCGACGACGATCGTGTCGTGGATGCTGCTAGACCGCATCAGACCCTCGCATCTCCCGTTCAACTAAATCGATGCTCACCTCGGCGACGGGTTGATTGTCGTCCGTCACGCTTACCTCTTTCTAGTCTTCCATACGGTAGTCGAGGTCGGCGGGCAGGTCTGCGATGTCCATCTGCGCCTTTTGAAGCTTTCCGGCATAATCCCAGTTCATCGACTGCCAGCGGGTGAACTGGTCGAGGACCCAGATGCCGGAGAGCCGGCTGCCGTTGCCGGACTTCCCGTTGCCCCCGAAGGGCAAGTGCGCCTCGGCGCCGCTGGTGGAGTTGTTGACCGAGAGCATCCCGGCTGTGCTCCGCTCCCGAAAGCGCAGGGCGTTCCCGGCGTCGCGGGTGTAGATGGAGGCGGACAGTCCGTAACCGTGGCCGTTGGCGAGCGCGACCGCCTCGTCGAAGCTCCCAAACTTCGCCACCCCGACGATAGGGCCGAAGGTTTCCGTCCTGTACAGTTCGTCCTCCGCCGTCACGCCACTTACGATGGTCGGGTGGCAGTAGAGTCCGGCCTCCGCGTCGCCGACGAAACCTTTTCTCGGGTTATCCAGCGTGATACGCCCTGTGGCGGTCGAGCCGTGGACGGAGTGGTGCTCCTCGATGAGATCCAACCACCCCAGGAACCTCTCCTGGAACCGCTCGGAGAGCATCGGTCCATAGAGCACGTCTTGCATCGGGTCCCCGATTTTTGCCTCCTCCACGGCGCGGGCGAACTTCGAGAGGAAGTCGTCGTAGATGGACTCGTGGGCGATGACCGTGCCGAGCGAGGTGCAGCGCTGGCCGGCGGTGCCGAAACCGGAGAACAGGGCGCCTTCCACGGCCAGGTCAAGTTCCGCGTCGGGCATGACGACGAGCGGGTTCTTGCCGCCGAGTTCCAGGCACGGAGACTGGAGGTGGCGTCCGCAGAGCGCCCCGATCTCCTTTCCAACCTCGGAAGATCCCGTGAAGCCGACCTTATCCACGAGATCCTCGTCCAGCGCCTGCTCCAGCCCCTCGAAGATCGCCGGACCTTCCGCTTGCACTACGTTCAGGACCCCGTCCGGCAGGCCTCCGCGGACGAAGAGTTGCGCGAGGGCGTCCCCGATGGCGGGAGAGTATTCGGCTGGTTTCCAGACCACGGCGTTGCCGCAGGTGAGGGCGGGGATCAAGTACCACGAAGGCACCGCCACCGGGAAGTTCCCCGCCGTAATAATGGCCGCCACCCCGACCGGCATCCGGAAGGTGAAGAGCTGCTTGTCCGGCATCTCACTCGGGACGGTTTGTCCGTAGAGCCGGCGTCCCTCTCCGGTGAAGAAGTCGCAGGTGTCTATTATCTCCTGTACTTCACCCAAAGATTCCGTGTACGGTTTGCCGATCTCACGGGTCACCAGCCGCGCCAGAGCCTCCTTGTTCGCCTCTACGAGGTGCCCGATCTTCTTTATGACCCGCGCCCGTACCGGGGCCGGAATCGCCGCCCACTCCCGCTGTGCTTCCCGCGCCGCCCGACAAGCCTCGACGAACGTCCCCGCGTCGCCGAGCAAGACCTCTGCGACCGTCTCATCCGTACGCGCCGGGTTCACGGAGCTCATTCGACCACCCGGCGCATCTCCCTGCTGCCGACCCCCTACTATTGAGGCGACCTCGCGGGCTTTCTGTGTCGCTTCTTCTCGGGTACCGGTGGTCCGCACGTCTCGTACCTCCTGGGACAAGCCCTCGACTCGAATTGCCAACATCCCGGATGTCATCCTACACCAAAGATTTGGCCCGGAGAACTCGGGCCGGTTGCGCAGATTTCGAGACCGACGTAAGCAACATGTTTGACCCATAGAAAAGTTTATCATATAGTCACTATTGTTGTAAGGATGTATCGTAAACCGGTTGCTTTACATAAGGCTTTGGGGTCGATCGTCCAGATTGTATTGTTGGTGGGGCACGGAGCTTCTCCGACGAGGTGCTGGATGGGATAGGAGGAAGTCACGGATGAATGAAACCTTCGGGAACAGGTTCGTCTTCATCGCAGCCGGCATAGGAATGGCTGTAGGAGCCGGGAATATATGGAGGTTCCCGCGGATCGTCGCCGAGTTTGGAGGCGGCACGTTCCTGCTCATACTGTTGCTCGCCAACCTGGTTTGGGCGATACCGCTCCTGACGGCCGAGTCCCTGATAGGTAGGAAGACCAGGCTAGGTACCGTGGGGGGGGCTCAGGGACTTCATGGGGCCGAGGTACACCTGGATCGGGGCCTGGGTAGGCGTCGTGACACTCGGGATCCTCTTCTACTACACCGTCGTGGCCGGG
>JBBPZT010000117.1:0-8025 GCA_038198625.1 Rubrobacterales bacterium | reverse complement strand
TCGGCCCCGCATCCGCCCTACGCGCAACCCGCCCGTACTAAGAGGCTGCCCACCTCTCTTCACATCTTCCAGGACGGATATGATCGTCCCGCTGGAATTGGCACCACGCTCAGGAGAAGCTCCTGCGCCGGTTGCCGCGGTTTCTCGGGGCCAGTTCCCTCCACCGCTCTCGATGCGAGTTAGCGCTAACGCTGGATGCTAATGCAAGCAGGCGTGGCCGTCAAGTGAAACGCTAGTAGGCGCGGGCAAAGACGGCAGTCTTGCCCGGTCTGCCGGAGACGAGGTCCTTGCCCTCTTCCCGTTCGAAAGGGAGGAGGCGGATGGTTGCCTTGGTATCGTCTTTGATCTTCTGCTCGGTCTCTTCGGTGCCGTCCCAGGGCGCGACGACGAAGCCGCGTTCGTTCTCGATTATCTCCTTGAACTCGTCGTAGCTCGCGGCGTGACGGGTATTGGCGTCGCGGAACTCCGTCGCCTGACGGAGCATGTTCGCCTGGATCTCCTCCAGCAACTCTTCCAGACGCGCCGCGAGCCCATCCCGAGGGACGAACTCCTTCTCACCCGTATCACGGCGGATGAGCACGGCCTTGCCCTTCTCGATGTCTTTCGGTCCGATCTCAACCCGCACCGGCACGCCCCGCAACTCGTGCTCGTTGAACTTCCAGCCCGGTGAGTGCTCCTCATCCAGGTCTACTTCCATGCGGCGGCCGGCGGTCTGCAACTCGATGTAGAGCTTCTCGGCCTCCCGGCGCACGTCAGCCTTGTTCTTGCCGCGCCAGATGGGGACTATGACTGCTTCGGTGGGCGCGAGCTTCGGCGGAAGCCTCAGCCCCCGGTCGTCGCCGTGAACCAGGATCAAAGCTCCGATAGTGCGCGTCGAGAAGCCCCATGATGTCTGGTACGGATACACCCGGTCCTGGTTCTCGTCCAGGAACGTTATGTCGAACGCCTTGGCGAAGTTTTGCCCGAGGTCATGGCTGGTACCGGCCTGCAAGGCACGTCCGTCACCCATCAAACCCTCACAGGTAAACGTCTCAATTGCGCCCTTGAAGCGCTCGGAAGGACTCTTCACGCCGGTGAGCACGGGAATTGCCAGCTTCTCGTAAAAGCACTCCCGGTAGACTTCGAGCATCCGCAGGGTTTCGGCGCGCGCTTCCTCGGCGGTGGCGTGGACCGTGTGGCCTTCCTGCCAGAGGAATTCGGCCGTACGGAGGAACGGGCGGGTGACCATCTCCCAGCGCAGGACATTCGACCACTGGTTTATAAGGAGCGGCAGGTCTCGGTAGCTCTGGATCCAGTTGCGGTAGAAGTCGCAGATGATGCTCTCGGAGGTCGGACGGATCGCCAACCTCTCCTCGAGCTCTTTGTCCCCTCCTACGGTGACCCAGGCGCACTCGGGCGCGAATCCTTCGACGTGAGACGCCTCCTTCTGCAAATAGCTCTCTGGGATGAGAAGCGGGAAGTAGGCGTTGACGTGTCCGGTAGCCTTGAAGCGGTCGTCGAGGTCACGTTGGATGCGTTCCCAGATAGCGAACCCGTAGGGACGGATGGCGAACGTCCCGCGCACCGGCCCGTAGTCCGCCATCTTCGCCATGCGGACCAGATCCAGGTACCACCGGCTCGGGTCCTCGCTCTTCTTCGTCAGCTTCTCGACCGCCTCGGCCATGGAAACGCTCCTCTCTCGATGCAAACTCAGGTTGAAGGAAGTATAGCGCCCGAAACCGGGTCCTCGCCCCGGACCGGCTTTCGTCGGTTACGAGACGGTGAGCGTCACAGTTCTACGGTGAAAGACCATTCGAGTCTTCCCTACAATGCCTGATACGCCGGTAAGGTGCTGTCTCCCGAAACGATTCACGGAGCTTACCGGGAGCGGTTATCCGTAGAAGGTTCCGACCTCGTGAGCAAGGTAACGAGGGCGATTCCGGACAGGATGGCTACGATCGCGGCGAACGCCAGACCGGCCGGGACGAGTCCTAAAGCTTGGGTGACGACGCCGATTCCGATAACGGGGATCGAGATCGCGACGTAGAGCACGGCAAACAGGCTCGAGGTGACCTCGCCCCGGCGGTCTGAAGGACTGTGGTCGGTGATGGAAGCGAGCCCTGCGCGGAAGCCCAGGCCCCTGTCCGAGTCCGGCCACCACGGCGCCGGCCAGGAAGAGTATCAGCGACGCGGCGCCTATACCCACGCCGACTAGCCCCACGCCCAAGATCAGCATCACGCACCCGATCGGCAAGGCGCGCTGCCGTGATACGCGCTCCAGGGCGAGCTGCCCGGCGGTGGAGGCGGCGAATAGGGTGAACACCACCAGGCCGGCCAGCGCGTGGTTCGTCAGACCCAGCACCTGGGCGAGAAAGGCGGGCGCCACCGCGGTGAATAGACCGAGCACCATGAACCCGGCGAACCCCGAGATCGCCGCTGGCACGAATACCCCGCGCACCTCGGCGGGTACCCGCAGGCGCTGTGGGCGGAGACGTTGGCGCAGCGGCATCCGGCGGGTTACATCGACGGTCTCCGGCACGACCATTACACCGATGGTAGCCGCGACGAGCAGCCCGAGATGAACGATGAAGGGCAGTAGCAAAGGGAGCGCCACGTACTGTGCGAGCACCCCGGCCAGCACCGGTCCGAGCCCCAGACCACCCATGTTCGCGGCCGTGGCGACCAGCGCAGCTCTGTCCTTACGCTCCGGAGGAGCGAGCTCGACCACGGCGACGGTTGCCGTTCCGGTAAAGATCCCCGCCGACAGTCCGGAAAGTACCCGTCCGGCCAGCAGGGCCGCCAGCGACAGGAGGCCGCCACCGATGAGAAAGGCGAACGCGCTCGCCGCCGAACACGCTATACCCAACAGCAGCATCGGTCGGCGCCCCACCCGATCCGACCACCCCCCGGCCAGCACCAGGGCGGAGATCACCCCCGCCGCGTACACGGCGAAGATCACCGTAACGATCAACTCGGAGAAGCCCATCTCCACGCGGTAGATGGGATACAGCGGTGTGGGCAACGTAGTGCCCAGCATGGTTACCGTGAAGGCGTAAGCCACCAGGACGAAAGCGAGCCGTCGGCCCACGGCCGCACGGCGACGGAGTTCGTTTGAACGCTGCGTCATTGTAGTGCTCCCTCTGAGACCGTATCGGGGCGGCTATCCAGGTGGCGAGGAGGTTACCACCGCGGACGCCGAGACGCTCGCGTACGAATGGAAGAGCGTATCCGGGGCCTCCTGCGCACGCTGGCTGCGGTAGCATCGACCCGCCCAACAGGGACGCGTGACCGACCCGCTAAATACGTTTGCTACGGAACCTCACTATGGACGCCAACCCACGGAGCGCGCTCTATGGAAGCCGCCGACTCTCGTAAAGCCGTGCATACTCCTCAGGAGAACGTCCCGATCTTCTCTTTGCCTACGTAGGGGATCAGGGCGCCCGGGAGCAGGACAGAGCCGTCTTCTTGCTGGTAGACCTCCAGCAGGGCGATGAAGACGCGGCTCAGGGCCAGAGCCGTACCGTTCAAAGTGTGGAGGAGTTGGGGCCGTCCTCCTTCTTTTCTGTAACGGATGGCGAGGCGGCGGGCCTGGTAGTCGGTGGTGTTGGAAGTGCTGGTGACCTCTCCGAACTCGCCGGCTTCTCCTCTACCCGGCATCCAGGCCTCAAGGTCGTACTTGCGGTAGGCCGCCCCGCCAAGGTCGCCGGTGCAGATATCCACGACCCGATACGGTAGTCTGAGGCCCTGGAAGATCCGCTCTTCTATCCCGACCATCTCCTCGTGGATAGCTTCGGACTGCTCCGGCGTGGCGAAGGCGAACATCTCGACCTTCGTGAACTGGTGGACGCGGTAGAGGCCCCGGCCTGCGCGGCCGTGGGACCCTGCCTCGGTCCGGAAGCAGTGGGATAGACCGGCGTAACGTAGCGGCAGCTTGCTTTCGTCCAATATCTCGTCGGCCAGTTGTCCGGCCAGGGTGATCTCCGCCGTGGCGATCATGGAGAGTTCCGAGTCCTGAATCGAGTAGATCTGAGTCTCCGACCCGCGTGGTATGAACCCCGTCCCGACCAGCGCCTCGTCCCGCGCCAGGTCCGGGGTAATGGTCGGCTCGTAGCCGTGCTCCACCAGGATATCCATCGCGTAGCGGATGAGGCCCAGTTCCAGCAGCACCGCGTCCCCGCGCAAGAAGTAGAATTTACTACCGGTGGTCTTGGCCCCGGCCTCGAAGTCTATGATCCCTAAAGACTCACCGATCTCGACGTGATCCCTCGTCTCGAAATCGAAGGCAGGAATGTCGCCCCAGCGCCGAATCTCGACGTTCTCCGTATCGTCCCTGCCGATTGGAGAGTCGGGATGGGTCATGTTCGGGATCTTCAACTGCTCCTCGCGCAGCCGTCCCTCGACCTCGTGAAGCTCCTCCTCTTTCTCCGGAATGCGCTCCTTCATCCCCCGCGACTCCTCGATGAGCCGCCCGCGCGCATCCTCGTCCCGCTCCCGGCCAACGCTCTTGGCTATCTGGTTCTGGCGCTGCTTCAATTCGTTCAGGTCCTGTATTAGCCCCGAACGCCGGTCCGCGAGCTCAACAACCAGACCGACGTCCGCCGCAACGCCCCGATTCTTGCAGTTCTTCTCGACGGCTTCGCGGTTCTCGCGGATGAATTTCAAGTCCAGCACAGGTCCTCCAGCAACAGTGTAAGGTTCGGAGATCTAATCCTAGCCTGTAGTGGAAGACTTCGCCAGTTTCGAGAGGGACGCAAGCTCTTCAAACCCCCGGTAGAAGTGAGTGTGAGTGTATGGCTTATCCAGCGCCATAAAGACAAGCATGCAAAATGCCTGGATAGAGATAGGGTCCCGCAAGACCTCACCCTCGCCCTCGGGAGCCCGGCAGAAGCAAATGATCCGACTACGAAGCCCCCGGCGGCGGTCGTTCACCCTCCTGAGTGCTCCACTTCTCTATCCGTAGCTTATAGGCTTGTAGGCAGATTTCTACTTGAGGGCCTGAGCCGCCCGGCGGACCAATCTCCACAACCACGCTTACCCAGAGCTTACGTTGCCAGCGTGTACCGTCGGACGAGCAGGCCGAGATAAAGTGCGACGCCGAGCAGAGCGGGCGACCACAGCGCCGTGAAGAAGGCGATGCCGCACCAGAACGCGAGCGCCAGAAGCATGCTGTCGATCAGCTTGCCGGGCGGCGGGATATACCAGCGCCCGGCGAAGACGAGTAGCCCGCACGCGAGCATCCCCGATAAAAGCCAGCCGGCGTAGTTGCTCAAGGGTACGCCATAGTACGCTCCGCCACCGGCCCAAACCCATAACCCGAGCGCCGCCGCTCCGGGATCCAGGACGCCGTCAAACAGGGTCAGCAAGAGAGCGGAGACAGCAGCCCACTTCACGGCCCGTCCTCTGGTTATGGGAGCCCGTGCGGGAGCGCAGGCTGCAACCGCCCCGATCACGAACGGTACGTAGGAGACGGGAAGTATGTAGGGAACGTGACCGGCGAGCTTCGGACCGAGCGCGTCCCCGTAGAAGAACGCGCCGTACGGAAATCCGGTCACCGTGCCCATCATCTCGATGGCGAAGCCAAAGATACTTAGGGCGCAGAGCAACAACGCCGCCCGGCTCGCGCCCATGTAGCGCCACAAAGCGGTGAACGCGGGGAGCGCTATGAGCACCGTCGAGATGTAGGAGCCGACCCATGTACCCGGCAACTCCGTAAAGCTTGCGGCAAAGTACGAGACGGCAAAGAGGCCTACGCTGCCAAAGAGCAGATACCGGGGCATCAGGCCGCCGGGCAAATGCCGTCCGCCACGTCTCCAATGCAAAACACTATGCGGCCCATAAGCACCGGTATCGTACCATCCGGGCACGGAGCTTGGCGTCAGGCCGGGCGGCACTGGAAGAGCTCAAGCTACCGTTCATCTCCTGGTCCATGGCGCCAGTGAAGCACTGGTTGTCGTGTGGATATCTTGTATGAGAGCTCCTGGTCGGATATCCGGCCTCTAGTGCGCTTCGAGCGGCGGAGCCACCTGGAGAGCCGTCCTCCAAAGTAGTCCGCCACCAGCGTCAGGCTTTCTTTAAGAGGACAGCATGCAGGGTGAGGCCGGGGCCGAAGGCGAGTGCTACTACCGGACCGCCCGACGTGACGTTTTCGTCCGAGATTATTTCTTCGAGTATGAGCAGCACGGTGGCAGAGGAGCAATTACCGTACCCGGCGAGGATCCGCCGTGAGGAAGCAACGGTATCCTCGTCGAGCTCCAGGCGTCCGGCGACCACGTCTATGATCTCCGGTCCTCCGGGGTGTATTGCCCATGCGGCAACTTCTTCAGGAGAGAGCCCGTTGCGCCCCAGGAGCCCGGTGACGAGCCCGGCGACATGCCTACCCAGAAAGTTCGGTACCTTTGGCGATAGTCCCATCCTGAAGCCTTGATCCGTAACCCGCCAGGACATCTCACCGAGACCGGAGGTGTCCGTGAGCACAGCCGAGTCCACGAACTCCAGTCCCCTGCCGGAGTCCTCACCCTGGGCATCCTCCGGGATCAGGACGACAGCCGCCGCCGCGTCCCCGAACAGCGCGTGGGACACCAACTGTTCGCGGTCCATCGGCTCTTCCCGCGGCTGTACGTGCAGGCTCGTGAGCTCCAGGCTCACGACCACGGACACCCCCCCGCGCGCCGCCACGCTGTCCGCCGCCGTGGCAAGCGCCGGCAGAGCCGCGTAGCAGCCCATATGCCCGAGCGTCAGGCGCTCCAGGTTCGCCGGCATGCCGAGCTTGTCCGCCAGGAGGAGGTCGGCGCCGGGCGCCACGTATCCTGTACAAGTCGTCAGCATCAAACGGCTGACCTCCTCCGGCCGTCGTCCGGCGCGGGCCAGAGACTTTTCGACCGCCGCCGCGGCCAGCGGAGGACCGTGCTCTGCGTAACGGAACATCCGGTTCGACGTCGAGAGCTCCGAGATATCCTCCTCCAGAGGATCCACCACGCCGTGACGGTACCGTACGCCGGAGCGCCGGAAAACGGTCCGGGCGAGACGGTTGTTGGCATAGTAACCTGCGAAGTACTCTTCCCAGAGTTCGGCTTGTTCCCTGCGTTTCGGTACAGCGTGCCCGGCGGCTACTATCATGGCGCGCGACACCTCAGTCCCCCTGTCCCGGCTGCCGGATTACGACCGGTAAACAGATAGAACGTCCCACGCGCGTCGTGCTTGCGTGTGCATGATTGCTAATGACTTCGGCCTCCGATCCGTAAGTGCCTACGCGCCATCGCAGGTGCAGGCTAGAGTGGTGGGCACCCATGATTCTATACTGCATATCTTCCTTACGGCACTGTATTTGTGGCGCAATATAGGCTAGACCGTCTCTAGAGCCAGTAAACTTTATTACTTATGTTGCACCCGTGTAAAAGTATACTTCTGTATTGTGGAAAGGCGCACCGGCAACTTCGAGGCGAAACTGGGGAGCGTGCCGGGGTTGCGCCCGTGATCTCCCGACGGATAACTCTACTTCGTCCGTCGCGGTCCGGGAGAGAAGAGTTGATGGATAGTCCCGGTATCGATCGGGATGAGTTGGTCGAGTGTCTCGAGGATCTCGCGCGGGGAAACCGCTTGAGCGGCGGCCTGCTGCTCACGCTGTTGTCGCTCTCCCGTCTCGCGACCGGCACTCCTCCGGGCGGCGAGATCTCGATACTCGACGTCGCAACCGGCGGTGGCGACTTCCCGAGGGCCATGGTCCGCTGGGCGTCCAGAAAAGGATACGTACCGGGAATTACCGCCACGGACGTGAGCACGGAGATCCTCGAACTATCCGCCGGCATGGAACTGGAAGCTTCCCGGCCGGGACCAGGGGGTATCCACTACGAGACGGCGGACGCGCTCTCGCTGGAGTACCCGGATGGAAGCTTCGACTTTGCGACTTGCTCGCTGTTCCTGCACCACCTCGCTCCATCCGACGCCGTTAAACTTCTCGGGGAGTTAGGACGCGTCTCTCGCAGGGGCATCGTGGTGAACGATCTCGTAAGATCCTGGGTCGGGTACTTCGGCACGGTTGCGTTTACC
>JBBPZT010000116.1:0-5936 GCA_038198625.1 Rubrobacterales bacterium | reverse complement strand
TGCCGGGTCTGCGGGAGATAGGCGGCGTCGTGGGCATGACCGTCTCGGGGATATTCCTGTACCTCATAGGGATACTCAACCTGATCGTCCTGATAGACATCTACCGGATCTTCCGGGAGATGAAGCGGGGCAGCTACGACGCCGAGGAGCTGGAGGAACGGCTCGTCAACCGCGGGTTCATAAACCGCTTCGTCGGCGGGTTGTTCGGCTCGATAAAGAGCAGCTGGCAGATGTACCCGCTTGGCCTGCTCTTCGGGCTCGGCTTCGACACCGCCTCCGAGATAGCCCTGCTGGCAATCTCAGCCGGCGCGGCCTCCGGCGGGATGCCGGTGGTGGCGATCATGGTGCTGCCGCTACTGTTCGCGTCCGGCATGTGCCTGATGGACACGGCGGACGGAGCCTTCATGGCCCAGGCTTATACTTGGGCGTTCTCGAATCCGATCCGCAAAGTCTACTACAACCTTACCGTGACCGGCCTCTCCGTGGCCGTGGCCCTGCTCATAGGGACGGTGGAGCTATTGCAGGTCGCGACCCCGATACTGGGGCTCACGGGCGGCCCGTGGGGTTTCGTCCAGGGGCTCGACTTCGGCTATCTGGGATACATAGTCGTCGCCATGTTCGTCGCGGCGTGGGCCATCTCTTACCTGATCTGGAAAACCAGGAAGATAGAGGACCGCTGGGGAGGCGCCCTCTCCGGCCCGGAGGATAAAGGAATCGCTGAACCCGGCGAATAAGAAAACCCGGCCTGGACGCGGTCCGTCTTACGCCACTCTTACCTTTCGTGTTTAGCATAGGCCTGCAGTAGATGACGTGTGGACGGGTGCGCCGCCACGATATTGACCGAGAAGGCACACCCGAAAACGAACAAGGGAGGTTATTTTTGATGAGGCAAATTACTCTACCAGCGGTGAAGAGGGTGCTGCTGCTGGTGGGCGCGCTGGCAATTTCGGTACTCTTGCTGGCAGCCTGCAGCGGCGGTGGCGGTGGCGGCAATTCGAGCAGCGGCGGCTCAAGCAGCGGCGGATCGAGCAGTGGTTCCTCATCAGGAGGCTCCACGATGATGGGTGGCGGCTCCACGATGATGGGCGGCGGTTCGACCATGATGGGTGGAACGACTTAAGTTCGGGAGCTCTCGACTATAGAAAGACCGCCGGCGGATGTTCTAGACGAACATCCGCCGGCTTTTCGTTTGTTCGGCCCGAAGCTACGCTCCGCCTGGCTTGAGATGAAGTTGAGGTCCGAGCTCCAGAGACCGACCGGTCCGGATAGGTTCTCGGGGAACTTCCGCCGCTCTCTTGATGTGACCTTCTCCACTATTCTCTCCTTTCACCCGGGTGCCGGCCAGAGGCTTACCACGGAAGAGGCTTACCCGCCGGGCGCCGCCATCTCGAAGACCTCGGCGAGCCGTTCGTAGGAGCGAAGCCGCTCGTCATGGTCGTAGACGTTCGTAGTGACCATGATCTCATCCGCCGCGGTGTGTTCGGCGAGCGCCTCGACGCGCGCCCTCACGGTCCGGGAGTCTCCGACGACCTGCATCGCGCGGTAGGCATCCGCCAACTGGCGTTCCGCGGGAGCATACGGATAACCCATCGCCTCTTCGGGGCTTGGCAGCGGTCCGGGCTTTCCGTTGCGCATGCGAACCCAGGCAAGCTCCATGGAGGAGGCAAGCTTCCGGGCGTGCTCGTCGGTCTCTCCACAGATGACGGCGACCGCGAGGATGGCCGAGGGTCGTTCAAAGCTCTCCGAGGGCTCGAAGTTCTCGCGGTAGGCGCGCATGGCGGGCCCTGGATCCGCCGGGCTGAAGTGCGCGGCGAAGGCGTATCCAAGTCCCATCCCACCCGCCGCCCGCGCTGAGTACCCGCTGGAGCCAAGCAGCCAGATCGGCGGGAGATCCACGTCAGATGGCATGGCGATCACGGACCGGAGCGGATGGCCTTCAGGGAAACCGACGCCCGAGAAGGCGAGAAGCTCCGCGAACCGTTCTGGAAAGTCCTCCGCCCCCAGCCTATCCTGCGAGCGGCGGAGTGCGGTGGCGGTCACGGGATCCGTCCCCGGCGCGCGCCCTATACCAAGGTCGATACGTCCTGGATGCAAAGACTCCAGAACGCGGAAAGTCTCGGCCACCTTCAGCGGGGCGTGGTTTGGAAGCATGATCCCTCCGGCGCCAACCCGGATCCTCCCGGTCTCGCTCGCGACGTGTCCGATCATGACCTCGGGAACGGAGCTCGCGATGGTCGGCAGGTTATGGTGCTCGGCCAACCAATACCGCCCGTAGCCGAGCCGGTCCGTGAGCCGGGCCAGATCTAGCGTGTTGCGAAGCGCCCGTGCGCCATTCGAGCCTGAGCTGACCGGCGAGACGTCGAGAACGGAAAGCCCGAAGTTCATGGCCCGGCCTCCTTGCAAAAGCTTCTTTCACACCACGAACGCAAGGACTACCCGGCCGCCCCGTAGCTCTCCCGCTCCTCGATACGCTCTATCCAGGCCACGACATTGGGGTAATCGTTGAGTGAGATTTCGCCCCTCTCCTGTAGCTCACGCAGGCGTACGAGGTTACCCGCGTGGGCCACGTCGGCCAGGGAGAACTCGTCAGCGAGATAATCGCGATCTCCGAGCCGCGCTTCCAGTTTCCCGAGCGCCGTCCTTAGCTTTTCGAACCCCTCGGCGATACGCTCCTCCGAGAACCCCCTCTGGCGTCCCACGCTCGCCACGAAGAGCGCCGGAAAGAAGTCCGTGTCGGCGAAAGCCATCCAGATCCGGGCGTGGGCCCGCAGCTTCGGGTCCTCCGGCATGAGTTTCGGCTCTCCGGTCACCTCGTCCAGGTACTGGTTGACGACGTTCGACTCGTAGAGCGAGTCCCCATCCATCACGACTACCGGGACCTTGCCGGTGGGGCTTGCCGCGAGGAACTCTTCGCTCTTGTTGCTTAGATCCACGTCGCGGTTTTCGAAGTCTATCCCTTTCTCGTGCAAGACCATCCTGGTCCGCCGGGCATAGGGTCATTGCTGGGTATTGTAAAGTCTCGGTCTCATCAAAATTCATCTCCATAAATAGTCGTCCTACTTCCCATCGATGATAGCAGGCCTCTATCTATATATGCGTTGCATGCGTTGACGGTGGCATCCTCCGGCGAACCGGATACGAACGTCGTTCACGCTGTCTTCGTGCCTCAACTCCAGAATCGCGACCCAGCCTATAGCAATGAACAAGGTTAATGGGGGCAAATTCTCGCGGCTGGAAACATCGCCAATCCAAGGTACGGAAAGCCAACGCTCAAGTCCGACGGCTACTTCGCGAGCCCAGGAAGAACCTCAGTGTCATCGGCGTTTTCGACTACGAAGCCGGAGACAGCATAGACGGCACCAACCGCGCAAAGGTCTCTGTCAGGGTCAAGAGGTAACCGAAACAAAGACGCGTGTGGGGTTTTGAACCCCACACGCAAACGGGCCTCAAATCGGGAGCTTTATCCCATCGACGTAGATGGTTTCACAGCTGGTCACGGAGCTTACCGTAAGCGTTAAGGCCTTCACGCCATCAACGAAGTCGTTCGCGCTCACGTAAGCCGTGTCGGTTCCGGAGCCACAGTAGACGTGATCGGTGCCCGCGTCTCCCGCGGCGTGGATGGTGTCGTTGCCCCCGCTGCCCCTGAGCTCGTCGTTGCCGGTGTTTCCGTAGATGGTGTCGTTTCCGTCGGAGCCTCCGATAAGGTCCGCCCCCGGGCCCCCGTACAGAACGTCACTGCCTGCCTGGCCGTAGATTGTGTCGCTACCAGCCTGACCGTAGATCGTGTCGTTGCCGCCGAGTCCTTTAATAAGATCGTTGCCGCCGCCGCCCTTTATGACGTCGCGTGCGTTGGTTCCCACTAGAATATCGTTGCCATTTGTACCTCGAATGACCGCAGCCATTGCCACGGTTGCCATGAGGGCGAACGCAAAGATCGCCAAGATCATCGCTATACTTGTATGCTTGACCAAGAGGGTTCCCTTTCTGTCATCTTTCTCTTGGTCATCAGGCTCGGGGGTGCCATCAACGCTCCCGGGCCCTCTCCAATTACGCTTTTTCGTGTATATAAGAGAAAACGGAAGCGTGATGCTTCCGCCACGAGAAATAACTATCCACCCATCTGCGATCACTCCCTTCGGTAGCCTGGCCACCTCCTTTTCGGAGGTCCATAGCTTTGCGCCCCCGTCTCACGACGGGTTTGCCTTTGTCGGTCCTGTAGCACATACTACCATACGATGACTTGCCAGGCGATAGGGTGTCGAGATCGGCTACTCTCAGAGGGAAGGTCTCTATCGTGTGGCCGGGATCTAGTTTCTCCTCCAGCGTCCGGGGCGTGTGATCTGAAGAAGCGAGGTCATTCGTCCGACTCGTTGCTCTCTCATTCCGGCCTTGATGCAGAGACCAAACAGGTCCACTGT
This sequence comes from Rubrobacterales bacterium, assembly GCA_038198625.1. Classification (GTDB taxonomy): domain Bacteria; phylum Actinomycetota; class Rubrobacteria; order Rubrobacterales; family Rubrobacteraceae; genus JBBPZK01. The sequence goes on along the minus strand of JBBPZT010000116.1, from coordinate 1,518 downwards.
ATGTAACTTGATGCTAAACGGAATTTAGTAGAAACTGGCCACATACTATCGTCGGGAGCGCCATCGCGGGGTGGACAGAAGAGTGATCGACACCGTAAGCCGTCGGTTGACGGCGCGAACGGGACGGCTTGCCGCCAATGCCTGGCCCATTCTCCAGACGGCTCTGGCCGCCAGTTTGGCGTACTTGCTGGCAAGTACGCTGCTAGGTCCCAAGCAGGCGTTTTTCGCCCCCGTCGCGGCGGTGGTATGCTCCGGCCTTGCTCTGGGCCAGCGAGGACGGCGCGCGGTTGAGGTTACGCTCGGGGTAGCGCTCGGGCTTGCGATCGCCGACCTGCTAGTGCGCGTGATCGGGGTGGGTGCGGCGCAGATAGGGGTCGTGGTCGCCCTGGCGATGGCCGCGGCCGTGCTGTTTGGCGAGAGGACACTGCTGGTCAACCAGGCGGCGATCTCGGCCACCCTGGTGGTTATATTGCAACCACCGCAAGCCGGTTTCACACTCGACCGTTTTATCGCCGCTCTTACCGGAGGAGCCGTGGCCTTGCTGATAAACCACTTGCTTCCCGTCAACCCCGAACGCCTGGTGGAGAGGGCCGCCCGTCCTATCTTCGGGGAGTTGGTCGAGGTTCTGGAGGAAATAGCGCTTGCTCTACGAGAGCACGACCCCGAACGCGCCGCAAACGCCCTCGCCCGATCCCGCAGCCTGGACGCGCAGACCCGGAGTTTCGACGAGACCATCGCCGCCGGTCACGAGACGGCCCGCCTCTCCCCGACGCGTCGCAGAGCCCTCGAACGTCTCAGGCTGTACGCGGACGCGAGCACCAGGATAGAGCTGGCGATCATAAACACCCGGGTTCTGGCCCGCGGCGCGGCGAACGCCATCAGACGGGGAGACGAGGTCCCTCCGATCCTGCCTGACGCCGTGCTGGACCTCTCACGGGCGGTCGGGCACCTGCGGGCATACCTCGAAAAACACGAGGAGCCGGAGGAGGCACGGAGGTGGGCGCTGGAAGCCGCCCGGGGCGCGACGGAGGTACTAAAGGAGCGACATAGCCTGGCCACCAGCGTGCTGGTAGGACAGGTGCGCTCGGCGTCCGTGGACCTCCTGAGGAGCACGGGAATGAACCAGGAGCAGGCCCTCACGGCGCTGGAAGAAGCCGCCGGTCGCGCCTCGGAGATCGGTTGAAGCCGTCCCGGCAAGTCCGCAGGAACCAGATCGCGGCGTGCTTCCAGATGTCCGGTGGGTCCAGGGCTAGGGTTCTATCGGCGCCGGAGTACCGGTCGGCCGAAGCGGTTCGATGGATCCGGACTGGCGGCACCCCACCTCTCATGCGCCATTAGAAGTTAAGAGAAGAGACTCCGAAACCCATCGAGGGGGGCTCTAGAAGTGTGGCCGAAAACCCAAGCTCCGAGTGTGGTTTCGGAACCTGGGATCGAGGGACAGAGCCGCAAATAAGCTACAAATCGCGATCAGTGCCGTGAGCGGGGCGCGAATGTGTATGGAGATGATCCTCCTGGGGT
>JBBPZT010000115.1:0-6459 GCA_038198625.1 Rubrobacterales bacterium | reverse complement strand
CGACGAAGTAGGTGGCTACCTCAAGGACCGCCTCATAAAGATGGCGGAGGACAGCCCGGTGGTCGGCGAGGTGCGCGGTCGCGGCCTGATGTTGGCCCTTGAGATGGTCGGGCCGGGCGGCGAGCCGAACCCGTCCGCCGCGGCCCGTTTCATGCAGGCCTGCCGCGAGCGCGGCGTTCTCGTGGGCAAGGGCGGCATCGGGGCGAACGCCCTTCGCATCTCGCCCCCGCTCACCATCACGCGCGAGGCGGCGAAAGAAGCGGCCGATGTCTTCGAAGAGGCGCTGGCCGAGGTTGGATCCACTCAGAAAGTGGGGTAAGAAGTTGGACTCCCTGGAGCAGGTAGACTCCCACCGCGCCGTGGAGGAGTTGAAGGAGCTTGCAGAACTAACCGGCGGTCCGGACGGCGCGCGCAGGGTCGCCTGGACCGATACGTGGAAGCAGGCCCGCGAGTGGTTGCGCGGCAAGTTGGAGAAAATAGACGGCCTCGAAATAGAGACCGACGAAGCTGGTAACCTCTGGGCGACCGCCCCCGGCGACTCCGAGAAAGCCGTCATCCTGGGCGGCCATATGGACTCCGTGCCGCAGGGAGGCTGGCTCGACGGCTGCCTCAACACCATCGCTGCCCTGGAAACGTTGCGCGTCCTCGCTCCCGAGCAGCGCCCTGTTACGCTACGGCTCGTAGATTGGGCTGACGAGGAGGGGGCGCGTTTCGGGCGAAGTCTTCTTGGATCCAGCGCGACCTCCGGCTCCCTCGACCCCGACGAGGTCCGGGGAATGAAAGACAAGGACGAGGTCGCCCTCCCGGACGCGCTGCTGGAGCACGGCATCGAACTCGACCGGATGAAGGAGTCGCACAAACAGCTAGAGAACGCGACTGCGTACCTTGAGTTGCATATCGAGCAGGGTCCGGTGCTCGAAAGAATGGACCTACCGCTCGGGGCGGTGCTCGGCACCTTCGGGGTGGAGCGGCATGCGATCCAGTTTACCGGCCAACACGCCCACTCCGGCTCGACGCCGATGGATGTTAGACGGGACGCCTTTATCGCGGCTGCCCGTTCGGCGATCGCGTTCCGGGACGATGCCGCCCGACGCGACGACGTGCGGGCCACGACCGGCTTCGTCAACGTCTCCCCGGCAATCGTCACGGCGTTCAACGGCTTCTGCGAGATGTCTCTCGACCAGCGAGCGCTCGACGCTGACGTGCTCGCCGACATGCTCGCCGCGGCGCAGGAGGCGACGGAGCGCATCGCCGGGGAAGAAGGCGTCTCCGTCGAGTGGGAGAGGCTCTGGCGCATAGAGCCGCTGCCGTTCGACGACGAACTTATAGACCTCGCAGAAGAAGCTATAAAGGAGGTCGCGGGCTCCTCGCACCGGCTGCCGAGCGGGCCGCTGCACGATGCGGCCGAGATGGCGCGCCAGATGCCGACGGTGATGCTCTTCGTAAAGAGCCTGCGCGGACTCAGCCATACCAAAGAGGAGGATACGCCGGAGGAGGATATCGAACTCTCCGTGCGGGCGCTTCACCAGCTCGCGATACGCACCATGGATTGGGCGGCGAACCGCCCGTAAGCATCTAAGAACAGGGGAGGAAGCTTGTACAGAGGCTGGAGAGTTACCCGGAGCCTGGTAGAGATGGGTTTGTTGTCTTTGATCGTCATCTGCCTCCTGGTCGTCGCTGGGTGCGGATCGTCGCCCACCAAGTCGAACCCATCGAAGCAGCAGGCGCCGAAGAAGTCTTCCGGTAAGCAGGCGAAAAGGGCATCGTCGGCGGGCGGGACGACGTTCGCGCCGACCAGTGCCTCTACCTCTTACACATCAGCCATGGGCAACGCCACCACCATGGAAATGACGGGCGGAACAACTGGAACTATAGGATCTACCATGGCCGGCGCTACTACGGTCGGCGCCACGACCGGACCTTACACCCAAACGGCTCAGGCGGGCGGTGGTGGAAAGTTTCCGGTCCAGATCGGGGCTAACGGTACGGAGAACCCCAAGCTGTGGCCGGACGCCTGCAAGATGCTCTCGGACAAGGAGATCCGGAAGATAGTCCCGAAGGTAAAGAAGATCTCCCACGTCGGCCAGCACGCAGAGTTCCTCTCCGGTGGCGAGACTCCGAACTACTCCAGTTGCGACTATAAGCTACCCCGTCCATCGGACCCTTACGGTCCGGACCAGCCGTCTACCATCACCGTGGATTTGCAAGGCGTCGCCGACTCGCGGCTCATCGAGCAGCAGTACGCACAGGCCAAGGCCCAGCAGAAAAAGACTTCCAAGAAGTACCCGGACCAGTACAAAGACTACGGAAAGAGCCTCGGGGGCGCGGACTGCTTCTGGGACGGCAATGAGATCCAGTGCATCAAGGGTCACTTCAGCTTCTGGGTGCTCGGCCAGCAGGTTACGGATGGCAACAGCTTAAAGGCGGACGAGCAGTGGCGGAGCGAGGTGCTGACAAAGGTCGTAAAGACGCTCGCGTCGAAGATGAGCTGAGGCCAGAGAGGGGAAGAAGATGGAAAGGGAAGAGTTCGGTGACCTGGCGATAAACGACCGGGCGGAGTTGGCGCGCATAAAGGCTGATGTAAGCCTCTCGTCCCTCTACAACGAGGATCTGGCGCCGACCGGCCCCGACGAGCGGACCTGGTCGACGTACAACTTCGTGGCGCTCTGGGTCGGTATCTCGATAGTCATAACGACCTATACGTTGGCGTCCGGCCTGATCGCCGCCGGTATGATCTGGTGGCAGTCGCTCTTGACCATCGCTCTCGGGAACATCATAGTCTTGATACCCTTGCTCCTCAACGCCCACGCGGGCACGAAGTACGGCGTCCCGTTCCCGGTCTTCGTCCGCTCCTCTTTCGGCGTGACCGGCGCGAACTTCGCCGCTATCGCACGGGCACTGGTCGCCTGTGGCTGGTTCGGTATACAGACCTGGATCGGCGGCCTCGCCCTCGACGCCATGCTGACCGCCTTCTGGGGCGGCTGGGCGAACGTAGCCGGCCACCAGGGGATAACGTTCTTTATCTTCTGGGTCGTACAGGTCATCATCATCCTGACCGGTATCGAAGGTATAAAGATCTTCGAGTCTTTCGCAGCGCCCCTGTTGTTGGCCGGCGGCGTAGTGTTACTCATCTGGGGCTTTTCCGCCGGTGGCGGAATCGGCAACGTGTTCTCGGCGTCTTCGCGGCTCCAGGAGGGGAGCACCCCGTTCTGGACTCTCTTCTGGTCCGGGCTGGCGGCCAACGTCGGCTACTGGGTCACGCTCTCGCTCAACGTCCCGGACTTCACCCGCTTCGCCAAGAGCCAGCGCTCCCAGACTATAAGCCAGGCGATCACGCTGCCACTCACGATGACGGCGTTCAGCTTTATCGGGATAGCGGTCACGGCGGCCACCGTCGTCATCTACGGCAAGGCAATCTGGGACCCGGTAGAGTTGGTCACGCGCGTCGCCGGGCCTATACCCGCGCTGCTCATCGGCGCCATGATCGTGATCGTCATAGCCCAGATCTCGACGAACATGGCCGCGAACGTCGTCTCGCCGTCCAATGACTTCTCGAACCTCGCCCCGAAGTACATCTCGTTCAAGATGGGCGGTATGATCACCGCCATCATCGGCATCGTCTCTTTCCCGTGGGTGCTTTTCAACGACGCCGGAGCCTACATCTTCACCTGGCTCGTGGGCTACGGGAGCTTGCTCGGGGCCATCGGGGCCGTCATGATCGCGGACTACTGGATCCTACGCCGCACCCGCCTCGATCTCGCTGACCTCTACAAACCCGACGGCCGCTACGCCTACTCCGGCGGCTGGAACTGGAAAGCCATAATCGCCGTATTCGTCGGCGTCGTCCCGGTCGTCCCTGGTTTCCTGAAAGCCGCCACGACCCCTGGCGGCGTCATAAACAACCCGACCTTCATAGATAGCCTTTACACCTACGGCCTCTTCTTCACCTTCACCGTCGCCGCGATAGCGTATCTGCTCCTCAGCCTCATCCCGAGTCGCCAAGCTGGGCCGAGCCGCGAGCCGGAGACGAACATAGGGAGCCGCTGATGCCCGACACCTCAACGTTCACCTTCGTCGTCCTGGCCTCGCTGGTCCTCACGCTCATACCCGGACCAGCCGTCCTGTACATCGTCGCCCGCGGCGTGGAAGGCGGCCGGGCGGCGGGGCTCGCTTCCGCCCAGGGTATTTGGGTCGGCGCCCTGGTCCACGTCGCTTTCGCAACGGCCGGCCTCTCGGCGCTCCTGGCCTCGTCCGCAGCGGCTCTCGGCGTCGTCAAATGGCTGGGCGTGGCGTACCTGGTCTGGCTCGGCCTCTCCCGGCTGTTTGGGAAAGATGACACCGCCACCGTAACCGCCACGAGTAGAAGAGACCTCGCTGCCGTATTCCGGCAAGGCGTGCTGGTAAACGTCCTCAACCCAAAGGTAGCTCTCTTCTTCCTGGCTTTCCTGCCCCAGTTCGTGCACCCGGAAGCCGGACCGGTCTGGCTACAGGTACTTTCGCTCGGCCTGACCGCTTCGGTGGTCGGGCTTTTCACCGACAGCATCTACGCAATGCTCTCCGGTACGGTGGCTGGTTGGCTGAAGCGCAGGTACGAGAGCGCACGTTTTCGGCGCGGCCAACGATACGTCTCCGGTGGAATCTATCTGGCTCTTGGCGCGGCAGCAGCGGCTACCGGCTTTGGAAAACATTGAGAGGGGCAATGTGGATTTTGGTGTAACGTTTCAGACCGACCCTCCGGCGAATCGTGTCATCGAGTTGACACAAAAAGCCGAATGTCTCGGGTTCACCCACGCCTGGACCTTCGATTCGCACATCCTGTGGCAGGAGCCGTATGTGATCTACTCGCAGATGCTCGCGGCAACGCAGAACATCACCGTCGGCCCGATGGTCACCAACCCGGCGACGCGCGATCCATCGGTGACGGCTTCGCTGTTCGCGACCCTAAACGACATGTTCGGCAACCGGACCATCTGCGGCATCGGGCGCGGCGACTCCGCCCAGCGCGTCCTCGGCAAGAAGCCGACCACTCTCGTCCAACTCGAAGAGGCGATGCACGTCATAAAGGAACTCGCCGAAGGCCGGGAGATAGAGGTTCCGAACGGAAATAAGGTGAGCATCCCATGGATTAGAGACGGGAAGCTCGACGTTTGGATGGCAGGCTACGGCCCGAAAGCCCTGAACCTAATAGGACGGAAGGCGGACGGCTTCATCCTGCAACTCGCCGATCCGACGATTCTGGAATGGACCATGAAACACGTCCAAGATGCCGCCGTCGAAGCGGGACGGGACCCGAAAGACGTAAAAATATGCGTCGCCGCCCCAGCCTACGTCGGAGATGACCTGGCGCATCAAAGGGACCAGAGCCGGTGGTTCGGGGGCATGGTAGGTAATCACGTCGCCGACCTCGTGAATCGGTATGGAGAGAGCGGGGAAGTTCCGGCGGCGCTCACAGACTACATAAAAGCACGTGAGGGCTACGACTACAGCCATCACGGAAAAGCAGGCAACCCGAGCACAAGCTTCGTGCCGGACGAAATAGTGGACCGCTTCTGCGTCCTCGGAACCGTCGAAGACCACGTAGCGAAGTTAAACGAGCTAAAAGACCTCGGTGTGGATCAGTTCAACATCTACCTGATGCACGACGCTATGGATGAAACGTTGGAGGCTTACGGAGGGGAGATCATACCGTCTCTATAAACCGGCACTGCCTAAAGAAATCAACTTTTACATGCTCGTGTGATTCCAGCATATCTTTACAAACTCAAGTAGTAAGTTATGTCGCCAACAACTTTTTCTGTTGTAGGGCCGCCAGGCATACCTATGGACTCTAGAAAATAGTCAGCGAAAGAGTCTTTAGGGCTTTTTCTACTACCTGCAGCGTTGAGCACACGATTTACACTGCTGGTAAAGAGGTCTGCAAGCTGGACAAATGTTACTTTTTCTGAGTTGATTGCTTCAAAAGGATCAATTCTGAGTTTGCCATCGAAACGATACCTGCTTGCTTGAACAAGGCGATCTTCAATACTACTCAGCATCAATTTGTCTGAGCCTGGTTCTTCAGCATCCTTCCACAACTGCAACATGCGAGGCAGAGAACCTCTTCCAGTGCTATGTTCATGCTCTACCCCGTTTACAAGTAGTAGATAGTACAGTTCAACCAATGCGTTGCTGACCTTTGCAATGCCCCTGCGTTCTACGCTTACAACCTTGAAGCTGATTGTGCCTGACTTGGCTGCCAATACATTCGCAACCTCTTTGTAGAAGGGCAAATTTGACTTGTTGATCTTTTGAAAGTGGAGTTCGCCGTTGAAGGAGAACTTCTCTTTGCACGAGTCAATCTCTTGAGTAACTGTAGCTGTCTCTGGCGCATGAAGAAACCAAAGGCTGCCAACTACCAGGTAATCTTGCGTTTTACCGCTTTCATCTGCACATACAAAGAAGGTTTCAGCGTAGAATGGT
>JBBPZT010000114.1:0-16305 GCA_038198625.1 Rubrobacterales bacterium | reverse complement strand
TGGGATTGGGACTGCTGGTGCTGGGCATCGGCCTCATCAGAAGAAAGTACGAGTAGAGAGGAGCATGAAGTGGCACAAGTAATGAACGGACGCTACACGGCGAGGATGGACGAGCCATTCGTGGTGTTTACGATCGGGATGAGGATCAACAACCTTCTGGCGGTCAAGAAGTGGGTACCGGTGGCGCGTTCCATGGGTCCGATGCTGCGCGAACTGTACCGGAGCCCGGAGAAAGGCTTTCTCGGCGGGGAGACTTTCCTGTACTGGCGAGGTATCGCCCTCATCCAATACTGGCGCTCCTTCGAGGATTTGGAACGCTTCGCCCGCGACCCGGAAGACGAGCACATGCCCGCCTGGCAGCGCTTCAACCAGAACGTACGCTCGGATGGAAGCGTCGGCATCTGGCACGAGACTTACATAGTGGAGCGCGGGAACTACGAGTCCGTCTACGCCAACATGCCCGTCTTCAGCCTCGCCAAAGCAACGGAGCAAGTGCCGGCCGTCGGGGGCCGCGAGACCGCCCGACGACGGCTGATGCGCGGCGAAAACGAGCCCGCCGTGCCGACGCCCGAGTAACATAGCAGCAGGGGATCCGAGCAGGAGATTGCTTTATATTGGAGATCGACCCCATCCGAAGTTCGCTCGAAAGGATGCCAGAGTCGGGATGGAGTATTCTCTGACCACTGCAACTGGAAAGGAGGAGTATAAATGCCCGGCTCGATCGGTGTCCTGTTAGCGGCGGCTGTCATTTCGTTCGCGGTCTACCGCCGTTACCGGCGGACCGTCGGGCGGCAGAAGCTCTCTCCGAAACGGATGATACTCAGGGTAGTCCTGCTCTGTGCGGCGGGCGTCTTTCTGGGGCTCGCCGTAGTCGTCAGCACGCTCGCACTGGTCGAGGTCCTGATAAGCCTCGCGCTCGGGCTCGCGGCCGCATATCTGGGCCTCCGTCTCACGAAGTTCGAGAACACGCCGGAGGGAGAGTTTTACACCCCGAATACCTACGTCGGCCTCACCGTCTTCGGCGTCTTTATAGTGCGGCTGGTCTACCGTTTGATCTTCGAGTTTCAGACGGGTCCACCAGCCCAGACTGCCAACGGCAACCCCTTCGTGGGCTTCGGGAACAACCCGCTCGTCGCCGCCCCCTTCTTCCTGCTCATCGGCTACTACGCTTTCTACTACGGAGGTGTCCTGATCCATTCCCGTACGCTCCGGGATGACGGACACACCAAGCAAGAGTAGAGGTCCCCGTCCGGCTGATATCTCGCTCCGCCGCCAAACGCCATCTGGTGTAGTCTTTCCTGCCGGGCCTGTAAAGCTACCGTAAAGCGGAGTCGCGACCTTTGACACCGGAGATGTTCGAATGCGAATAGCATTTGTCGCCGACGACCTCTATCCAGGGTTCGGGGGGCAGGCAACCGCCAGCGAAGGGCACATAGAGGCCCTGCTGGCCCTCGGGCACGAAGTCCGGGTCCTGGCCGGGGCCGAACGATCCCCGGAGTCGCCACCGCCCGGCGTGGTGGTGGACCGGCTGCCGGTGTGGCGTCCCGGAGAGAAGCAGACGCAACTCGCCCTTCCCCTGCGGAAGAAGGTAGAGGACCTGCTCCAGTGGGCCGACGTGGTCCAGGTCAACACTCCTACGCCGCTCGCGCTGTGGACGCTGTGGCGTGCGAGACGTTGGGGCGTGCCGTCCGCGATGGGCTTTCACACGCAGGAAGAGAGCCTGACCCTCCATTTCGACCGGCTGCGACCCCTGATCTCCCCAACTCTCCGAAGCTGGTACAAGTTCCTCTACCACCGGCCCGACTGTCTCGTGGCTCCTACAGCCTTCGCCGCCCGCCTGGCGCGAGGCTACACACTGCGTCCGGTCCACGTCGTCTCAAACGGCATCCGGCTGCCGCAACACGACCCCGACAGGCAAAAACGGGTCGAGGCCCTGCGGAGCAAGCTACTGGACGGTAAACAGTTCCTGCTCGTCTACGTGAGCCGCCTCTCGCACGAGAAACGTCCTCGGGACCTGTTAGAGATCATGGCTTCCCTGTCCTCATTGCGGCAAGACGCGCGCCTGATCGTAGCTGGAAGAGGTCCTCTAAAGAGTGAACTTGAGCAACGGGCGGAGAAGCTCAGCATCGCGGATACGGTGCGCTTTCTGGGGTACGTTTCGGAGGGAGATAAACAGGACCTCCTGGCCGCCGGAGACTTGTTCCTGATGCCTTCCCCGACTGAGCTCCAGAGCATCGCCACGCTGGAGGCGATGGTGCGGGGATGCGCGGTGGCGGCGCTTCGGTCCGAGACGAGCGCGGTCTGCGAGATGGTCCAGAAAGCCGGCTGCGGACTGTGTTACGGAGAGAGACATACGGATGATGCGGCCCGTGGGATCTCCCGATCGTTGGATAGACCGGCGGAACTCCGGCGGATGAAAGAGAATGCGATCCGCGCGGCGCGGGTACATGACATCCACGAGAGCGGCCGGCGGCTGGAGGAGATCTACACCGCCCTCCTCCGCGACCGATAGAAAGCTGCTACAAAAAAGGAAACCATGCTCGAAAGGATGCGCCTGTGATGGATACTTCTTCTACGACGGTTGCTGTTACCGGGGCTGGGGGCTCCCTCGGAGGGGCGCTGGTACGACGCCTCCTGCGAAACGGAAACCGGGTGAGAGCCTTAGCGCGCAAGGAGGACGATGTGGCCCGGTTGCGCGGATTAGGTGCGGAGCCGATGCGCGGCGACGTGCGGGAGACGGCGGCGCTGGAGGAGCTGACGCGGGATTGCCGGGTCGTCTTCCACCTGGCGGCCTGGATGGGGAGCCCTTTCAACGAGGAGCTAGCCTACGCCGTGAACGTGGGCGGAACGGAGAACGTTATCCGGGCGGCGGCGAAAGCAGGCGCTGAGCGGGTGGTGCTGGCGAGCAGCATCGCGGTTTATGGTCCGATTCAGGAGGGAAATATTACCGAAGAGTCACCGACCTGGAGCATCGGGGACCTCTACAGCGACACGAAGATAGAGGCCGAGAAGGTGGCCCGGCGTGAGGCCGGGCGGGTTGGTGTGGAGTTGGTGGTGCTTCGCCCGACCATGATCTACGGTCCCGAGTCTCCCTCCTGGACGGAGGTGCCTTTCGGCGCTATTTCCAAAGGATTGCCGGTGGCGATCGGGGACGGAGAAGACCTTGCCGACCCGATCTACGTCGAGGACGTGGCCCAGGCTTTCGAGCTGGCCGGATCCATCCCCGAGGCGGCGAACGAGACGTTCAACATCGGCTCAGGCCCCGAGACCTGGAACACCTTCCTCGGCGGCTACGCGAAGCTGGCGGGCAAACCCCTGCGCCACGTACCGGCGTCCCTTGCCAAAACCGGAGCACAGACGGCCGGGCGCGCGGAGAGTCTTCTAGGACGACGTCCCAGGGTCTCGGCCAAGATGGTCGGCGCGATGACCAGCCGGGCCGTGTTCCCGCACGAGAAAGCCTCCCGAATACTCGGTTTCGAGCCCGCGTTTGGCCTCGAAGAAGGGATGCGCGAGACGGGAGCCTGGCTGCGCCGCGCGGGTCTACTAAAACGGCCATCGGTGGCGCTGGTCACGGGGGCGTCGGGCGGCCTCGGACGGGCTACCGCCCTCAAGCTGCGAGACGAGGGAGTTACGGTCTGGGCTGCTGACATAGAGCCGCCGGAGAAGCTCGAAGGCGTCCACGTTCTGGCGCTGGACGTGACTTCGGAGGAGAGCATCGGCGATGCTCTGGAAGTTATCGAGCAGGCGGGCGAGGGCGTGGACTTGCTGGTGAACGTGGCCGGGTTGGCGAAGCCGGATGCTCTGGAGCGGCAGGCGTTCGAGGACGTGGAGTTGCAGTTCGACGTGAACGCCTACGGACCGCTGCGTCTGGCTCGGGCGGTTGCTCCGGGGATGAGGCGGCGGGGGTGGGGTAGGATCGTCAACGTCTCATCCACCAACGGCTTTATCGTGACGCCATTCATGGGCGCGTACTCGGCCTCCAAATACGCCCTCGAAGCGCTCTCCGACTCTCTACGCATGGAGCTCGCGCCCTGGGGTGTAGAAGTGATGGTCGTGGAGCCCGGCGCGATGAAGACCGGCTTCTCGAATAAGGCGAAAACGGCGCTGCGGCGGGAACTCTCCAACTCCGGCGACGGCTGGGACTCTTATCTCGAAGCCTTCTCGAAGAGCCCTCTCTGGGGGAGTGACAACTCGACGAGCCCGGAGAAAGTCGCCGGCTATATCGTCAAGCGGGCTCTTTCGCGAAGGGCTCCGGCGCGCAGGCTCGCTACATTGGACGCTTATCCTTCCCGGATCATGTCTCTGCTGCCGACCGTCGTCAGGGACGCGTTCTTCATCCGGGCTTCCGGTCTCCACCGCCGGCCACCGGTCGACGATGGTACAGCAGCCACACAGCCAGCGGACCAACTAGAAATATGAGGTAGAAGCTCGCGACGCGCCAGACGAGAACCGCCGCCGCGACGACTCCTCCGGGGTGGGAGCCGACGGCAAGACCCACGGCCGCCTCTATAAAGCCCGATCCTCCCGGTGTCGGGACGAAGTGGGAGACGAGTGTCAGGCTGATCAGGATAGACAAGATGACTATGAGGTCGGTCTGGACTCCGTAGAGCCTCAAGATGGCCCAGAGGATCGTGAAACCGCCGAACCATCCAAAGCCCGTCAGGACCTGGAGTGTGAGCCAGGATGAAAAGGACATGCCAGAGTAGGCGCGAATGCTGTGGTAGTAATCGCGGGCGATCTCCTGTAGCTGGGAGTCGAAACGGCGCAGGAGCGGCCACTTCCTGACCGCGAGTATGAGGCGCACGATCAGGCGCGGGTAACGCTCCAGAACTACGGCCCCGGCGATCGACAGAGCGACCGCCCCGAAGGCCAGAAGTTCGACCCCATACGGAAGCCTCAAAGTATTCGTGTAGATCAAGTATCCAAGCCCCAGCGGGACGGACCACGCGTAGAAGATGAGGTCCAGGATGATGATCTGCATCGCCACCCCTACCCCCTTCCCGAGCGAGACGCCCCGCCGCTGGAGCCCAACCGCGATAACCGGCCCCTGCCCCGAACTGCTCGGCGTCGCAGCCCCCCCGAGCACCGACGCAAGATGCACGAGGAGCGCCGAACTGTAAGGCAGCGGTATTCTCTGTGCCCGGCACAGAAGCGCTATCTTCGCCGACGGGGCCAGCCACTGGGCGAGCAACGCGACAAAGCCGACGACTATCGCCAGGAAACTCCAATCCCGAACGCGATAGGTCTCGGGACGGAAGATCTCGGCGCCCGCCACCACGTAGAGCCCCACGATGCCGAGCGCCAGGCTCACGACGAGCGCGACCGCACCCCGTTTCAAATCTCCCCGCCGGCATAGCGAACTATGTAATGTGCCAGAAGCTCGGTCTTCGACCCCAGGTCCAACTCGCGGCAACGCCGCGCTACATCCTCCCTGGCGGAAGGGTCCGAGGCGTAGAGCTTGACCTTGTCCAAGAGCATCTCCCGGTTCCTGACGTAGTGCCCCAACCCCTGGCGCTCGACGAATCGTACTACACCCCGCTCGTTGAGCCCCGCGTACCCGGTGAGCAGCGCCGGACGACCGACGGCGAGGGCCTCGTAGACCGAAGCCGGGCCTCCCTTGCCGACGAACACGTCGCCCGCCGACACGTGCGCGGACACGTCCTCCACGAAGCCCTCGACCCTGAGCCTGCGGAGCACGCCCGGCGAGGCCCGCAGCTTCAGCAACTCTTTCTTGAGGACCTCGTTCCTGCCGGTTATGGCGACGACCTGGGGGACGATCTCGGAGTCGAGCAGGGTACGGACCAGACGCGGCTGCCGTCCCCCGACACCCTCTCCACCGAAAGCGACCACACAGGTAAACCGGTTCCCGAGCCCGAGACATTTGCGCGCCTCCTCCCTGGTCGGCGCGTTCAGGAACGCCTGACGCACCGGGTATCCGACGACCTCCAGCTTCTCGTCCGGGACCCCGAAGCGCATCAAGTCTTGCCGGATCCCCTCCGAGGGAACCACTATACGATCCGCGCGCGGCTCCGCCCAGTACGCGCTGATGTCGTGCGGCTCGGTGGCGAAGGTGAGCACCGGCACACGCAAACCGTAGAGCCTCTTCGCCTCGGCGAGCCCGGTGGTGACGAGCCCGTGGTTCGAGACGACCAGCAGCGGGGGAGCCTCAGCGAGATCCTTGGCCGCTGCGCGGGCGAGACCGCGCAGGATGCGCCGCTGCACGACCATCGCGGAGCGCGGAAAGGTGTCTATGATCCTCTGTCCGGAGCGGGCCAACACCGGATAACGCAAGGCCCGGCGCCAGGAGTCCTTGTGCCACCGGTCGAGCCCCGTGACGCCGACCTCTCTCATGTAGTCGGAGACGCGCGTCTCGAAGCATCCCGGATAGTAGCGCTCGACGGCCTCAGCCATGGCCCGCGCCGTCGCCACGTGCCCGCCTCCTGCCGCAATGGTGGCGAACAGGATGGGCGGACGGGCTCCGGCGCTCAACCCGAGTATCTGTAGTAGACGTTTCTCACGGTCAACGCCGGAAGATAGCACAGAATGCAAAAGAGGAGAGGACCGCATAAGCTCGGCTCTCTCCTCCGTTCAACGGTGAAGCGTATTTCCGTAACTACATGCTGCTGTGGCCAGAGACGGCCTTCTCGAGAGCTCCCTTCATCTGGGAGACCTGCTCGTCGAGCTCCCTCGGGTTCTCGCGGGTCATCTGGGTCATCGCGGAACGGTCCTCGGCCCCGCGCACGACTTCCAGCTCTCCAGCTTCCAGTCCCGCCACGAGCGCCCCGGCGACGTCTTCAGCCGATTCGTACTCGAAGCCCAGGTCCGCCCCGGCCTCGTTGCTATCCATCATCGGGGTCTCGGTCGCCCCGGGATAGATGGTCATGACGTGTACTCCCTCGCCGAACAGCTCGCGCCTTAGCGCCTCACCGAAGTGGGCGATACCCGCCTTGGTCGCGGCATAGGTAGCGTAGAACGGCATCCCGACGAGACCGAAGCCCGAGGACACGTTCACGATGGCGGCGTCGCCGCTCTCCCGGAGGGCGGGTAGCGCCGCGCGGGTCAGCAGGATCGGGGCGAGCAAGTTCACCTCTATCTGCGACTGAACGTCCCCGGCGTCGATATTCTCAAGCCTCCCGGCGCGCACGTTGCCGGCGTTGTTGACCAGAACGTCGAGCCCCCCGAAGCCCTCGGTCGCGCCCCGGATGATCTCTTCCCGAGATTTCTCATCGGTCACGTCGCCCGCCACGGCCCGCGCCTCACCACCAGCCTCCTTAACCAGCTCGGCCGTCTCCTGCAAAGGCTCCTCCCGCCGGCCGGTCAGCGTCAGCCGCGCTCCCTTGCGACCCAACTCGACCGCGACGGCGCGCCCGATACCGCTCCCCGCGCCGGTCACCAGCACGCTCTTGTTCGATAAGTCCACTACAAACACTCTCCTTCCGTATCTCCAGCCAAAACTTAGAGGAACGCCGGTCACCCGAGCGTCCCTCTCTGCACTTACATCTCAACATATACTACCTTCAGTATATTTTGGCAACGTGCGGGGACCAGATTTGCGTGGCGTGGCCTGACGCTACCGGTCCTGGAATCGCGCTAGTCCAGCGGATGGCTTCGTCCGCGCTCCAGACTCTTCCATTACGTTTCTCTAGTACGGAATCTGCTGTCGCCGGCCTGAAGGAAGAGCCTACCGCACGGCGGTAAGACCGCCGTCCACCACCAGTTGGGAGCCGGACATCCAGTCCGAGGCGGAGGAGGCGAGGTAGACCACCGCCGCCGATACATCGGTCTCTCTACCGAAGCGGCCGACCGGCATCTTGGCCAGCGCGGGTTCACGCACCCCTGGATGATCCCAGACCTGCCGGCCCATCGGTGTCATGACGATAGCCGGGCAGATAGCGTTGACCTGGATGTTGTGGGGACCGAGTTCCAGGGCCAGCGTCCGCGTAAGCGAGAGCAGCCCACCCTTGGAGGAGCAGTAAGCCGCGTGCTCTGGCACGCCGACGAGACCGGCGGTAGAGGAGATGTTGATGATCTTACCTCCCTTACCGGCATCGATCATGGCCCGGGCCACGCTCTGGGCGAGGAAGAAAGGCGCTTTGAGGTTGACGTCGAGCTGCGCGTCCCACTTCTCGACCGTCACGTCGAGGACGGGTTCCAGCAATGCGACGCCGGCATTATTGACCAGCACGTCGATCCCACCCATGACCTCGATGGCGGTCTCGCCCAATTCTTTGACGGCATCTACGTCGGCGAGATCGGTCGTCCTGGTCTCTGCACGTCGCCCCATGGCGCGTACCTCTTCGGCACACCCGGCCAGTTCGGCCTCGTCACGTCCGCTCAGAAACACACTGGCCCCGGCATTGGCGAGCGCGATAGCCGCGTGCCGTCCGAGACCCCTGGTCGCACCGGTTACGAGCGCCTTCTTGCCGTTGAGGTCGAAAGAGGGAAGGTCGTCGCGGGCCGGCTGGCTGACCAACGGAGTCTCCTCCGG
Source organism: Rubrobacterales bacterium (assembly GCA_038198625.1). Taxonomy (GTDB): domain Bacteria; phylum Actinomycetota; class Rubrobacteria; order Rubrobacterales; family Rubrobacteraceae; genus JBBPZK01. The sequence goes on along the minus strand of JBBPZT010000114.1, from coordinate 7,817 downwards.
AGTATCGGCCTCTCGGTCTCGTCCCAAGCGTTTCTCGACCCGCTCTCCTCCTGTCATCTTCCCTCCTCGTTTGAAGTCCTCACGTCCGGTAACCATATGATACGCTCGTTGGCCTGGTGGCGGTTTCCGTAACTGCCTGGAGGGTTTCGTACGGAGAGGAGACGTTCTCGTGGCGCTTGATCCGCAGGCTGAAGCACTTCTAAGGAAGCTCCGGGAGCGGGGCGTTCCGTCTTCCGAGGAGATGAGCATCCTGGAAGGACGTGAGGCCGTACTCTCGTTCAAGGAGCTCGAAGGAGAACCAGAGCCCGTAGCCGGGATAAGAGACCTTACGGTCCCCGGCCCCGCGGGTGAGTTGCCGGTACGCCTCTATACCCCGGAAGGGAAAGCGCCATTTCCCCTGATAGTCTACTTCCACGGTGGTGGGTGGATTCGGGGCAACGTCGAGGTGTCCGACAAGCCCTGCCGCGCCCTGGCCAACGCCTCCCGATGCATCATAGCCTCCGTCGAGTACCGTCTGGCCCCGGAGAGCAAGTTCCCCGTCGCCGTGGAGGATTGTTACGCTTCGACCAGGTGGCTCGCCACCCACGCCGGTGAGTTGGGGGCGGACCCGGGCAGGGTAGCCGTGGGAGGCGACAGCGCCGGGGGCAACCTCGCGGCCGCCGTGGCGCTCATGGCACGGGACAGAGGAGGCCCCGAGCTAGTCTACCAGTTACTGATCTACCCGGCCACCGACGCCGGAGGAGAATACCCCTCGCGGCGGGAGAACGCGGATGGCTACTTCCTGACCACGAGGGCGATGGAATGGTACTGGAAACACTATCTGGCCGGGGAGGCGGATGCGGTTCACCCCTACGCCAGCCCCATGAAGACCGGGGACCTCTCGGGGTTGCCGCCTGCCCTGGTCGTCACCTGCGAGTTTGATCCGCTCCGGGACGAGGGAGAAGCGTACGCCAGGCGTCTCGCGCAAGCCGGGGTGGTGGTCAGGGTCAGCCGCTACGAAGGCATGATCCACGGCTTCCTATGGATGGGAGGCGTGGTGGACCGTACCCGCGACCTACTCGACGAGGCAGGCAGGGAACTGCGGGCCGCGATATCTACCTGACGCCGGTCGCATCGTTGCGTTCAGAAGCCAGCAAGCGGTCCGCCCCGAACAGGTTGAAAGACCTCACGTATTTTTCAATGGACGCCGCGACACGGTCCACGACCCACCGGTGAGAATCGCCCATCACCGGCTCCAGGTTCGCGTACAACCTCGCCCGCGCCTCGACTACCGATGGTTCCATCCACACGTAGCGCGCTCCCGAAGAGACCAGCCAGTTGCGCCGTCCAGGCTCGAGCAGATCGAAATCCTCCGGTTCGTCGGGCTGCAACCATTTCATCCAGCGCCCGGAGTCGAGGACGGCCGCGGTTAGTATCTCGAAGAATCCGGAGGGGTCGATCGAGACGGATCGGGCGAACGCTTCCTCATAGTCGCAGAGCGCGCGCAAAGCGTCAGCCTCTTCCACGGTGAACTCAGGCCCGATGTTGGCACCACCCATGCCGCTCGTTGGATAGGCTTCCGGGTTTGCAACCAGTCGGTGTAGTGGCCCTTTATTAGCGAGCCGTGCGGGGCGACGATGTCTCGCAACTCTTCCGCCACGCGGGGATCGAAGACGGTTGTGTGCAGGTCCGTGCCTACCTTGCCCACGATGAAGGACGGCCATGCTCCATCCAGCTCTCGCTCCTCCAACGCGGTTCCGAGAAGCTCCATGAATTGTCGGAAGCTCTCGACGTTGGCGAGGCCTCCGGCCACCTCCTCCGTGCCCACTTCGTACGCGATAGTCGGGATGCCGAGCCGCCGGCGTTCCGACTCGGCGTGCTCCAACAACTCTACGGTACGATCTACTACTACGCCGATGTCGAGCGGTTCTCCGCGGGCGAGGGTGCGGTCCACCGTGGGGTCCACGTGGAGCAGCGCGTAACCGGCCTTCAGGCAAGCGGTCATAGAGCGCTTTGTCTCGTCCATAGCCTCTTCGAGGTCGAGAGCAGCCTTGGCGTGGGTGTCCTTCAACTACGGGCCGCCGTGATCCAAACACGGGTATAGCGGATGCTCGCACGAATGCTTGCGCGCCAACTCCCTCATGCGCGCCACGTAGAGATCCGGGGTCCACCCGGTGTAACCGCCGTCGCGGTCCACCTGGTTCAGCGTGGTGGCGAAGAGCATCGGCGTCGCCGTACGCGCCGCCACGATGATCGCCGCTTCCATCACCGCATCGGAGTTCGGGCACACCGCCAGTAGAGTCAGCGGGGTCCCAGCATCCTGCAGATCCTTGACGCGCGCGACCAGGTCCTTGATGGTTGGTTGTTCCATGTGCACGTCTAAACCTTTACTGTCCCTGGTAAGTGAGAATAACTAACCTTCTGACAACTCTATGTAGCTCGTGAGGTTTCTCGACTCGTCGGGGTCCACGCCCTTATGCACCGCGCGATAGTAAGCGAGGAGCTGCAAGAGCGGGAGGTAGAGCATTCCGAGGGCGTGCTCCGGGACGCTATCTCCGATCGAGATGTTCGTGACGCTACCACCCTGGCTGTGCGCCGTGTCCGGCGAGAGCGAGAGTATGGGCGAACTGGAACTGTCTGAGAGATCCGTCAAAACCTGCTGCTCGTGCTGTTCGCCTCGTTTGGAGCCCAGGTTGACGATCAGGGTACTCTCGTCTACTACGCTCCGAGGGCCGTGGCGAACCTCCAGGGTGTGGTAGCAGGCGGCCCTGGAAAGCGACATCTCGATGAGTTTGAGCGTGGCTTCGATGGCCACGCCGTACAGTGGTCCGCCGTCGAAAAACACCGCCGAGTCCCACTCGGATTCGGCGACCTGTTGTACTTCAGACTCCCGCTGGTCGAGCAGACCCGGCAGCATGTCGGGCAGCCGCCGCAGGGCGCCGGCCAGCTCCTCGTCGCCGGAGAGAAGAGAGACCATGTATTGCGCGGCCAGGTACATGGAGCCGAAAGACCGAGTCTGGGGGATCACGTGGTCGTAACCCTCGGGGATCATGATCGACACGTCGGCCATCTCGTCCAGGGTGCTTCCGGGTTTGTTCCCGATCAGCACGGTACGTCCGGGGAAACGCTCCGAGAAGGCTTCGACCGCCCTGATAGTCTCGGTGGTTTCACCCGAGCGACTGGCGCTGAGGAGCAAGTGATCGCCTCCGGTAGAGAGCGTCATGTCAGGGAAAAGCATAACTTCCGACGAGGGGAACACGCTTACGCGGGTTCCAAGTATTTCCCTCCACAGCGTGGCGTTGGCGAGCCCCATGTAGTAGGGCGAACCGCAGGAGGTGAACAACAGGTCGTCGAGTGAATCTCCGGCCAATTCCCTGACGTCTTCGATGCGTTCGTCGACCACGGATAGCGCAGCCTTCCACGCTTCCGCCTGGCCTTTTATGTCTTCGTAGCACCGGTAGTTCATACGGTCTCTCTTTCTCGCTCGAATTTGGATAGTTGTTGCAGATCCGGCTGTGCTTCTATTCCTCCGGTACCGGTCGTGGAAAGCGCCCCGCACAGACAGCCGGAGTAGAGCGCGTGTTCCAGATCTCTTCCTTCCAATAGCCGGAACAGGAACCCCGCGTCGAAGCTGTCTCCGGCCCCGGTTGTATCCACGGGCTCCACCGGGGGCGGCTCACAACTCGCCGTCTTGCCGTGGCGGCGTCCACTGGCCCCGGCCGCGCCACGCTTCACGACGACGGTGGGGATCTCCGCGAACTCATTCATGGCCTCCTCGACGGTCTCCCTACCGGCTATCCTGAGAATTTCCTGCTCGTTCGGCATGAAGACGTCCGTTTCGCGCAGAGCCTGGCGGATGCCGGAGTCCCAGTTCTCGGCGGGGTCCCAGCCTGGATCCAGGGACGTAGTAGCCCCCGCCGCCCGGGCCCGGGCGAAGAGTCCCGCGAGCCCCGGCTGGATGCCTTCTTGCAGGAAGTAGCAGCCGAGATGAACGTGCCGCGTCGTCTCCAACAGCGTTCCATCCACGTCTTGCGGACGCAGCTCCGGGATGGCCCCCACGTTCGTTAACATCGCCCGGTCCGTACCACGGACCAGATGAACCGTGAGCCCGGTCTTCAGTGTTGGGTCCTCAACTATGGCCGAGGTGTTGATCCCCGTTTGCCGCAGCCGGTTTATCATGAACTCACCGAAAGGGTCCACGCCGACCTTGCCGACGAAACCGACTCTCAGCCCGAGCCGGGCCGCCTGGCAGGCGAAGATGGCGGAGGAACTACCCACGGTCATGACGGCGTCGTCCACCAGCTTCTCCACCTGCCCGAATACCGGCGTGACATCACCGTAGAGCAGGAGATCCACGTTGAGCTCACCGATCACCAGCACGTCGAAAATCTTCGCGCGTGAGCCGGTCACTTTCCGGACCCAGCGACTAGGCCGCGGATAAAGAACCGCTGTCCGAACAGGTAAAGGAGGAGCATCGGCACCGTGGCGATCAATGCTCCGGACATAACGAGAGGCTCATTTACCGTGTATTGACCCTTGAAGAGGGTCAGGCCCGCTATGAGGGTCCGGCTCTGGTTGCTCTGGAGGAACACGAGGGCAATGAGGAGTTCGTTCCATACCCAAAGCGAGTTGACTATTATGCAGGTCAGGAGCGCCGGTGCGCTGAGGGGCAAAACTATGCGCCATAGGATACCAAAGGTAGAGCAGCCGTCGATGCGGGCGGCCTCTTCTATCTCGTACGGCAGAGTTCGGAAGAAGTTGGTCAGCAGATAAACCGAGAGGGGGATCGTGAGCCCCGCGTAAATGATGATGACCGAAGGCAGGGTGTTTATGAGGTTGGCCTTGACCATCAGCAAGAACAGCGGGACCACCAGCACGACAGGAGGCACCACCATGAGAGAGACGGTCCCGTTGAGGATTGCGTCCCTTCCGTAGAAGTTCATCCGTGCCAGGGCGTAGGCGGCGAAGATGCTGGCGGCCGTCGCCAACAAGACCGAGGACACGGTGACTATGACGCTGTTCAAAGCCCACGTGATGAGGTCGCCGTTGCTGAGCGCTTCCCGAATATTCATTAGCGTAGGGGAGAGAGGAGGAAGGAACTGGTTGCTCAGGTACCCTTTCCGGTTCTTGAGGGCAGTGACCACCATGTAGTAGAGGGGATATATCGCGATCACGCTCGTGGCGATGAGCACCACCTGCCCTACTATCGCGCCCGGCCTGATGCGCTTCGGTCTGCCGCTTGATCTTCTACCGGACGTCGTCGTCGACATCGACGCTCCTCCTTCTCAGTCTGGCTTGAAAGAAGATGAGCACGGAAACGGCGGCCAGCAAGACGACGGCCAGGGCCGAGGCTATGGCTGGAGACTGGAAGTTGAAGGCGTTCTGCCAGATGTAGAATTCCATGATGACCGAGGAGAAGCCCGGTCCTCCGCCCGTCATGGTGTAGACGTAGGCGAATACCCAACTGAGCATGGTCATGATCTCCACGACCACGAAGAACTCTATTACGGAGCGCATCTGGGGTATCGTCACGTGGCGGTGCATCTGGTACCAGTTGGCCCCGTCCAGCTTCGCGGCTTCGAGGAGTTCCAACGGCAAGGACATGAGTCGTGCCAGGAACAACACTACTCCGAAGCCGAGTTCCCGGTAGATGATGACGCTCATGATCGAGGGGAGCACGAACTTGGGATTACCGAGCCAATCTTGGGCGAGGAACCCCGCTCCGGACGAGCGAAGGATCTCGTTCAGAATGCCATTCGTACTGTAGAGGTAGATGAAGGTGGTGCCGACGACCGGGATAGCCAGGATGTACGGCGTGAAGATCAAAGTCCGGTAAACTTTCCATCCCCTTACCTGGTCGAACAAGATAAGGGCGAATATCAGCGCCAGAACGGTCATGATCGGGACGGAGAGAAGTAGTATCAGGTTGTGCACCACCGCCTTTTTGAACACCGGGTCGCCCAGCAGAAACTTGTAGTTCTCGAACCCGAAGGTCGGGGTTCCGGTCGCGGACGGCACCTGCAGGCTGGTACGCACTATCTCCACGAAGGGATAGGCGAACACCAGCAAAAGGAAGACGGCGGCCGGCGCCAGGTACAGATAAGGGCGCAGCGACTCCTGCCACCGACCCTTCTTCCGTCCTGCCGGATAGGACCCCGGAATCCTCTCTGCAGAGGTGTCGGTTTTTGACACCGGCTTCCTCAAATTCCTTTAGGTTCCGCGGGTGTCCAGGACTTCCAGTTCTTGAGTTGAGCGGGCTGCTGTGAACTCCACCGGCGGGCGACCTGCACCCAGAGTTGGGAAGCGTCTTTAGGGGTACCGCTCTTGGAGAAGATCTGCTGTCCGGCCGGGATGTTGGCTTGCGAGTCGACCTGGACCGGGTTGTAGTTCTCGAGCCATACCTGGGGTCCGGCGGTCTCCCACTCGTACATCTGCTTGAGTACGGGGTCCGTGATGGCGGAAGCGTCGAAACGCTTGTCCGCGACGCCCACGTTGGTGAGCGCGTACCAGCGCTTCATCCGCTCCGGGGTGTGCATAAACTTGAGGAAGTCGGCGGCTTCCTGCTTGTTCTTGGACCACTTGCAGATGAAGTGGGAGATAGACTGGGTGGCGTTGAAGGACTCCGCGAGTTTGCCCGTCCCGAACTTCGGGAATTTCATGACGCCCACCTTGTCCTTGCCCACGTCCTTCTGCCACTGTTGCACTATCCCGTCCGTGCCGAGCGACATGGCCGAAGCTCCCTTGGAGAAGATGGCGTGACCCTGGTCCAGCGGGAGAGAGTTGACCGAGTCGTTGAAGTAACCTTTCTTGACCATCTCTTGCAGACGCTCGTACCAGCCGGTGTACTTCGCACCCGCGAGCTTGTTGCCGTCGACTATGGCCTTTACCCACTCGTCGAGTGAATCGAGGTTCTGGAGCTCCATGTTGGAGAAGAACCACGCTCCGCCGTAGCCGTCCTGGTTACCTATGCTGAACGGTGTAGTGCCTGACTTCTTGAGCTTCTGACAGGCCGCGAGAAACTCGTCCCAAGTCTTCGGCGGGCTATTCGGATCCAGGCCCGCCTTTTTGTAGAGGTCCTTGTTGTAGGCGACGGCTATGCCTATCAGGTACATGGGCATGGCCCAGAGCTTGCCATTGTAGATATTCTCGGTGGTGTTCAACCACTGGCTCGTCTCGCTCTTCGGCACGTAGTCGCTGATCGGAACCACCGCGTCCTGCCAGACCTGGGTGAGCACCGGTCCGGTGGCCCACTGAGAGGCGATGTCCGGTCCCTGCTTGGCTGAAACCGCAGCCTGGAACGCGCTTATGAGGGTGTCCGTGGATTGCGGGACAACGTTTATCTTCAGGTCCGGCTTCTTTTTCTTGTAGGCGGCGACGGTCTCGTTCATCCACTTGTTCGCGCCCGGCGCATCGGACTCGCCCCAGTACCAGAACGTAAGTTGGCCTTTTACGCTCTTGACTTTCGGGGCGCTCGACTGCTGTTGGTCGCCTCCCCCGCATGCGGCCAAGAGGCCCGGAAACGCGGCGGCTCCCGCGCCCGCTCCCATCAACTTGAGGAAGTGTTTCCTGCTCACCCCCCCACCAGACGTAGGGTTCCCGGTACCTTTGTTTCCTTCTTCACGGTCCATCTTCGTCGCCTCCTCGTCCTTCACCGCTCACACGCCGTCGCTTCGCAAACCCAAACCTCTGGAGACCGAGGTCTCCATCAGGGCCAACTCCACCTCCATCCCCTGCTCCCGCAGATCCGCGACGACGGCCTCTGGCACCACCGAGTCGGAGATCAAACGCCGCACCCGCCCTATCGGCGCGACACGCATCATGGCAATCTTCCCGAACTT
>JBBPZT010000113.1:0-7135 GCA_038198625.1 Rubrobacterales bacterium | reverse complement strand
CGTGCTGGCGACGACGGAGAAGCATCGGGTGCTGCCGACCATAATCAGCCGCTGCCAGAGCTTCGATTTCCGGCGTCCCGGCGTCCCCGTTTTGGCCGAGAAGCTAAAGGAGATCGCCGAGGCCGAGGAGATAGAGGTGGAGCCCGAAGCGCTGACGGTGATCGCCGGCGCGGGCGGAGGTTCTTTCCGGGACGCGGAGGGACTCCTGGATCAGCTCTCTTCTTTCGCCGACGGGACGGTGACGGTGGAGATGGTGCGCGAACTGCTCGGGAGCGTCGGCTCCGGTACCCTGATCGAAGCCACCGACGCCCTCCACGGCCGAAGGCCGGCGGATGCCCTGCGCATCGTGGATCGGCTCTCGAACGAGGGCAAAGACCTGGGACAGTTCGTGGCTCAACTGCTCTCCCACCTCCGCAATTTGATGCTCCTGCCCCACGCCCCGGAGGTCGCGCTCGCCGAAGTGGGCGCGGAGGAGCGGGCGTCTCTGGAGGAGCAGGCTGGGAGGATCCCAACAGCCGAAATCGTTCGCGCTATCGAGGCTTTGGGTGACGCACGGGGACGCATCCGGCGCGGCGGCGACCCGAAGATGGAGCTGGAGCTGACCTTCCTAAAGCTCACCCGCGACTACACGGAACCGTCCGTGGATGCCCTCCTCCAACGCCTGGAGACACTGGAGCGGGCCGTCGAAAACGGGAACTTCGCGTCCGGTGCGCCGCAAGAGCGACCACAAGAGATAGTCGAAGAACAGGCCGAACCGGCGGATGAACCTCCGCCCAAGGAGCCCCAGCCAGAGGGCCGGATGGAAGAAATCGCGAGGGTGATAGAAGAGCCGGCACGAGAGGAGCAGGAGACGGAAGCTCCCGGCTCGGAGCTGGACTGGAGAGTTGTGGTGCGACGGCTCAAGGAGCGGAGCCCGGCGATCGCGGCGGTTTACGAGGAGGCGAAGGTCGAGGGCTTCGAGGATGGGGTCTTGAGGCTCGCTTTCCCGGAAGAACTTGCGATCTACACGAAGCTCGCCGCCGAGCCGAAGCGACTGAAGTCCGTGCAGGAGATCCTGAAAGAGCAACTCGGGAAAAGTCCACGGCTCGAGTTCCACGTGGCGGGCCCAGGAGGGCCCAACGCCACAAACGTCGCGCCCGCGTGGGAGAACCTATCCTCACCTGCCCCAAGCACTCCGGAATTGCGCCGGGAAGAAAGCCCCGGCATCGTCGAAGCGGCCCCGGAGCCCGATGATGAGCTCACCAGCCGGAGCGTCGCTCCTCCGGGAGATCCAGGAGACGATGATGTGATCCGCAGCCATCAAGAAGTCCTCGCCCTGGCCCAAGAGGAGTTCGGTCTGCTGGATCCGGATAGAGGAGGCTAGGTTTCGTGGGCTGATGGTAAGTGTTTCCGCAGATCCCTCGTCAAGACAGAACGTTTACAATAGCGTGGTTAGTAGGCGCAGAAGGAGTGAACTTTGTCCCCGCGACAGAACGTCAACAAGATGATGCAGCAGGTCCAGCAGATGCAGCAGCAGATGCAGCAGGCCCAGGAGGAACTCGCCAAAGAGACCGTCACGGCTAGCGCCGGGGGCGGGGCGGTGAAAGCAACGATGACCGGTGGTCTTGAGTTGGTCTCGGTCGAGATCGACCAGGGCGTGGTGGACCCCGAGGATGTGGAGATGCTCCAGGACATGGTGCTCGCCGCGGTAAATGAGTCGTTGAACAGCGCCCAGGAGCTCGCCTCCAAGCGTCTCGGAGGCATCACCGGTGGGCTCGGGGACATGGGCCTCAACATCCCGGGAATGTAACCCTTTAGAGGATTTTTGGCGACTTATGCGAGGCCGGTCGAACGGCTCATAACCGAACTAAGCAAGCTGCCCTCCATCGGGCCGAAGAGCGCCCAGCGGATCGCCTTTCACGTCATCCGGGGCCGAAAGGACGATGCCTTTGGGCTCGCGGAGGCCCTCAGAGAGGTGAAAGAGCGGATAAAGCCGTGCAGGCGCTGTTTCAACCTGACCGAAGCCGAGGAGTGCGACATCTGCCGGGACACGCGTCGGGACCAGGCGGTGATCTGCGCGGTCGAGGACCCTTACGATATCGGCTCGATAGAACGGACCGGCGAGTACCGGGGCCTCTATCACGTGCTCGGCGGCGCTCTCTCTCCGCTGGACGGTATCGAACCCGAAGACCTCCATATAGCGGAGTTGATCGAGCGGGTCAGACGAGAAGAGACGAAAGAGGTGGTCATCGCCACCAACCCGAACACGACCGGCGAGGCGACGGCGATGTTTATCGCCCAGGAGGTCAAGGATTTGCCGGTCCGGGTGACCGCGCTCGCGAGCGGGCTCCCCGTCGGGGGCGACCTGGAGTATGCCGACGAAGTGACCCTTGGAAGGGCCTTCGCCGGTCGTCGTGAGATCTAGGAACCCGAAAGCTCCCGCTGATAACCCCGATGGTGCGCTCGCCGGCCTGAGCCGCCGCTCCATCGACTCCCTGGGCCAAACGGTCGCGACCCTGGCACCGCGTGAGTCGAACCTCGTCGGGCTGCCGGAGCTCGACCCGGAACTTGCCGAAGCTCTCCGGCGCACGGGAGCCGGGAGGCTCTACTCTCATCAGATAGAGGCCTACGAGCGGGTGAGCGCCGGGGAGAACGTCGTGGTCGCCACCGCGACGGCGAGCGGCAAGTCCCTCTGCTACAAGATACCGGCCTTTCAGAACGCTCTGGAAAGTCCCGCCAACCGGGCGTTGTTTCTGTATCCGACCAAGGCTCTCGCCCAGGACCAGCTCGGGAAGATCAAGGGTTTCGGACTGCGCGGCGTCCACGCGGCGACCTACGACGGCGATACCCCGCGGCACCTGCGGGCGGAGGCGCGGCGCAAGACGAACATCCTTCTGACCAATCCGGATATGCTGAACGTCGGTATCCTGCCGAACCACGAGGCGTGGGGAGACTTCCTGCGTAACCTGCGCATTATCGCGGTGGACGAGGCGCACGTGTTGAGGGGCGTGTTCGGCTCGCACGTGGCGGCGGTGTTGCGGCGGCTGCGGCGGCTCGCGGTCCTGCACGGCGGTGACCCGCTCTTCGTTCTGACGAGCGCCACGATAGCCAATCCCCAGGAGCTAGCCGAGACCCTGACTGGGTTGCCGTTCTCGCTCGTCGACCGGGATGGAGCTTCTTCCGGAGAGAGGCGGGTGGTTTTTCGGAACCCGCCGCTATTGGACAAGGAGAAAGGGGAGAGGCGGAGCCTCTTGACGGAGGGGGCGCTTGTCTTCGCGGACCTCGTCTCGCGCGGGGTCAGGACGATAGCGTTCGCCAGGACGCGCAAGGGGGCGGAGTTGATCTACCGCTACGCGGCCGACCGGCTCGGCGTCAACCTCGCCCGCCGCATCTCCCCCTACCGCGCAGGCTACACCGCCCGCGAGCGTCGCGAGATAGAGACTCGCCTCTTCCAGGGAGACCTCCTCGGTGTCGTCTCGACGAGCGCGCTGGAGCTCGGGGTGGACGTCGGTACGCTGGACGCCGTGGTCTGTTGCGGCTATCCGGGTAGCGTCGCCTCGATCTGGCAGCAGTGGGGGAGGGCCGGACGCGGAGAGAGCCCCGCGCTCGCGGTCTACATAGCCGGGCGAGACTCGCTCGACCAGTACCTCTTCGAGAACCCGCAAAGAGTCCTCGGACGCCGAGTCGAGGCAGCGCGGGTGACGCTGGAGAACCCTTACATCCTTGGCCCTCACCTGTTGGCCGCCGCCCACGAAGCGCCGCTCGACGGGGAGGACGAGCAGTATTTCGGGCCGGCGTACCGGACGGTGGCGAAGCAGATGATGGAAGAGCGGGCGCTGGCAGCGAGCGGGGGACGTTTGATCTACGCCCGCGGCGACAGTCCGGCGCGGAGGATCTCACTCCGCTCCGCCTCCTCCGAGACGGTCTACGTGGCCGACGCCGACGGCGAGCTGATCGGGACGGCCGAAGCCTCCCGCGCCCCGAGTGAGCTCCACCCCGGCGCGACCTATCTCCACCGAGGCATGGCCTACGAGATAGAAGACCTGGACCTCGCGGCGAGCAGAGCAATCGCCAGAAGGGTCCCGAACCGCTTCTACACCAGGCCCAGGGTCGAGACGGACGTGGAGGTCCTGGAAGACGTCGAGAGCCGTCCGCTCGCAAACGGTGCGACGCTACACTGGGGTCGCGTCAGGACAACCGACGCCGTGACCCATTACAAAAAGGTCCAGGTCGCTGACGAGCGGGAAGTTGGCGTCTTCCCGCTGGATCTGCCGGACGTGACGCTCCAGACACAGGCGTTGTGGGTGACGCTGCCGCCGCTACCGAAAGGGGCGAGGCCGAGCTTCGAGAGCTTTGGCGGGGCGTTGCACGCCGCCGAGCACGCCGCGATCGGGCTGCTTCCCCTCTTCGCGATGTGTGACCGGGCGGACATCGGCGGCCTCTCTACCCCGATCCACCGCCAGACGACCTTCCCGACTATCTTCGTCTACGATGGATACCCCGGCGGCGTCGGCATCTCCCGCCGCGGCTACGAGGAGTTCGAGTCACTGGCCCGCGATACTCTGGGCGTCGTCACCCGTTGTCCGTGCGAGACGGGCTGTCCAGCCTGCATACAGTCCCCGAAATGCGGCAACTGGAACGAGCCCCTGAGCAAGACCGGCGCGGTGAGCCTGCTACGCTACCTGCTCGGCCAGGTGAGCAACTACCCGACCCTGTGATCCCGACGGATCCAGGACCATACATCGCCGTCGTCGGCGCGGGAGACGCTTCCGGTAGGCTCTACGAGCTGGCTACAGAGGTCGGCAGGCTCGTCGCCGAAAGGGGTGGCACCGTAGTCTGCGGCGGCCTCGGCGGGGTGATGGAGGCGGCGGCCCGCGGCGCATCTGAGGCTGGTCATCGGAGTATAGTGTCGGAGATGTTTTGGAGAGTAGATCGGAGGCTACATGGCGGAAGGTAACAGGGTCGCGCTGGTGAGCGGAGCAAACAGGGGCATCGGGCTGGAGGTCTGCCGCCAACTCGCGGAGATGGGGCTAACCGTGATTCTCGGGTCCAGGGATGAGGAGAAGGGACGACAGGCAGCCGAAGGTCTCTCTGCCGAGGTGCACGCCCATCAGCTCGACGTCGCGGACGAGAAGAGCGTGGGCCGGATCGGCTACTACATAGAGGACGAGTTCGGGCGGCTCGACGTGCTGGTGAACAACGCCGGTGTCTCGAACGACGGCGGCCAGCAAGGTATAGACGCCGACCTGGGCCTCGTGCGGGAGGCGCTAGAAGCGAACCTGCTCGGCGCGTGGCGGCTGTGCGAGATGGCCGTTCCGTTCATGCAGCGGGGCGGATATGGAAGGATCGTCAACATCTCCAGCGGCCTCGGCGCGGTCAACGACATGGGCGGAGGCTCTCCCGCTTATCGTGTCTCCAAAGCCGGTCTCAACGCCCTGACCCGCATCCTCTCCTCCGAGCTGCGCGGCAGCGGTATCCTCGTCAACTCCGTTAGCCCCGGATGGGTCCGGACCGACATGGGCGGCTCCGGCGCCTCCCGCTCCGTCGAAGAAGGAGCCGACACCCCCGTCTGGGCGGCGACTCTCCCCGACAACGGCCCGACCGGCGGCTTCTTCTACGACCGGCGCGAGGTTCCCTGGTAGAACACCGCTGGTAAACTTTCCGAAGAGTACACGGAGAGGCGTAGGATGGCAGTATCTCCACAGAACGGGGAAAACACCGAGAACCTTGAACGGAGCAACCATGAGCTTTCGGTGCTCAACGCCATCGCCCGGGAGCTCAATCGATCTGTAAACCTGAACGACACGTTGAGGTTTACGTTGGCTCAGGTGGCGGAGTTGCTCGGGCTTTCTACCGGTTGGATCTGGTTGCTCAACGAGGAGTCGGCGGAGCCGTATCTCGCCGCCCACCAGAATCTTCCTCCTGCGCTTGCGAACAACCCCCGGCGTATGGACGGAACCGACTATTGTTACTGTCTCGACTCCTACCGCAAAGGCGCTCTCGAAGGCGCCGCCAACGTTAACGTACTCACGTGCAGCAGGCTAAAAGGGCTGGTGGATGGTACCGACGGGCTCCGGTACCACGCGAGTATCCCGCTCTACGCCCAGGACAAGAACCTCGGCGTCATGAACGTCGCGAGTCCGGGGTGGCGGAGTCTCTCGCCCGACGACTTGCAACTGTTGTACACGGTGGGGGACCTGCTCGCCATCGCCGTCGAGCGGGCACGGCTCTTCGCCCGGAGCGCGCGGCTCGGGGCGGTAGAGGAGCGCAACCGGCTGGCGCGTGAGATCCACGACACCATAGCCCAGGGGCTCACGGCAACCGCGCTCCAACTCGAATCCGCGGACGCCCTGATCGAAGCGGGATCCACCATAGACAAAACACGAGACCGGGTGCGAAAAGCACTCTCTCTTACCCGGACCAACCTCGAAGAGGCCCGACGCTCGGTACTCGACCTCCGGGCGGCTCCGCTGGAGCAGCGTTCCCTGCCCGGGGCGCTCGAAGCGATGATCCTGGAGTGGAAAGCGCGAGAACAGACTGATGCGGCATTCGAGGTGGTTGGTGGCGGAAGGCCGTTGCCCCCGCGTGTCGAAGTAGCCTTGTACCGCATCTGTCAGGAAGCATTAAACAACGTCGCCCGGCACGCGGAGGCTCGGAGCGTCGCGGTCCGTCTGGTGGCCGCGCCGGAAGAAGTTCGGCTCTCGGTAGAGGACGATGGAAAGGGTTTCGAGGAGGCGGACCAGGGTGGGAACCGCTACGGGCTCGTCGGGCTGAACGAGCGGACGAAGATGATAGGTGGGCATCTGGAGGTGCTCAGCAGCACTGGTGAGGGAACGAGGGTTGAGGTACGAGTGCCTCTGGAGAGGAAGTAGGGTTGGAAGGAGACGGACGGATCCGGATACTGGTTGCCGACGACCATCCGATGTTGCGTGAGGGGCTCGTCGCCGTGCTCGGTACCCAGCCGGGCTTCGAGGTCGTTGGAGAGGCCGCCACCGGGGCCGAGACGGTACATTTGGCAGCCGGGTTGGAGCCCGATGTGATCCTGCTGGATCTGGAGATGCCGGAGCTAGACGGGGTCGAGGTCCTGGAGCGGTTGCGTGAAGATGGCATCGAGACACGGGCCGTCGTTTTTACCGCCTACGACACCGACGAGCGT
>JBBPZT010000112.1:0-4062 GCA_038198625.1 Rubrobacterales bacterium | reverse complement strand
GCAGGGCCCGAGAGGGGGTGCGAGTATGCGTGATCTTCGACGGCCTGGCGAACGCTTTCGTCTCCTCCGAGTTCAAGCGCTTTCCAGAGGAGATCCACACGCTTCACTTCCGCCCTTTGTGGGGGCCGAGGAAGCTCGTGAACCCGCGCAACATCTTCCGCTACCACCGGCATCTGATGGTCGTCGACGGGAAGACTGCTTTCCTCGGCGGCTACAATATCGGTTCCCTGTACGCCGCCAGCTGGCGGGACACGCAGGTCCGAGTCCGGGGCATCGGGGCGTGCGAGGTCGAGAACGATTTCGTTGACTTCTGGAACACCCACCGCACGCACGACCTTCCCGAGCTCGACGGGGTCGGGCAGCGTGACTGGGACCCGGCGACGGTTTTTCACCGCAATGATCCATACCTGAGGATATTCCCGATCCGGGCTATGTATCTGGAGGCGATAGACAGGGCCAACGAGCGCGTCTACATGACCCACGCCTACTTCGTCCCGGACCGGGCGCTCCGGGCGGCGCTCCGGGACGCGGCGAGGCGAGGGGTGGACGTCCAGATACTCTTGCCCGAGCAGTCGAACCACATCACCGCCGACTGGCTCGCCCGGCGTCACTTCCAGGAGCTACTCAGCGCGGGTGTTAAGATCTTCTGCTACGAGCACATCATGATCCACTCCAAGACCACCACCATAGACGGTCTCTGGTCCACCGTTGGCTCGGCCAACATAGACCGTTACAGTATGCTCGGCAACTACGAGATCAACCTGGAAGTCTACAGTGAACACTTCGCCGAACAGATGGAGGAGATGTTCGAACTCGACAAGAGCAACGCCCACGAGCTAACACTCGAAGAATGGGAGCGCCGCCCGCTCCCGGCCAAGATAGTCGAACGCATCCTCTCCAGCCTGAGTCCGCTGGTGTGAAGCTATTCAGCTGGTCAGCGTTTAGTTGCTTGTCCTGGAAATGCCGTGGAACCGAATTTTTGTTTTTGCTGACTAGCTGAAGTGCTGAATAGCTCTACGAAAACAGCTTCGGTACGGCATGGTAGAAGATGTTGAGGCTGACAGCGAACAGGAGGCCGACGACGAGCCAGTCGAAGAGCCGGCCCTTCACGCCCACGCGGCGCAGGGCGGTGCCGAGTCCGAGGCCGATCAACGTCACGAGTGCCGTCGTCGCGCCGAGCCATAGGAGATAGGGTGTCATCAGGCCGTTTACGAGCATCTGGACTACCCGCTCGGTGAAGATCAGGGCGAGCACCATGGAGAGGCCGCCCACGTAACGCTCGGCGTTTCTCTCGAACGAGTGGAGGTACGCCGGAAGCAACGGTCCGAAATTCGCCGCGCCGAGCAGGAACCCCTCCGCGAAACCGACGACCCCGAGCGCCCTGGGATTGGCCGCCTTCTCGAAGGTGGCGAAACCTCGCGCCACCTGAAAAATTACGTACCCGAGTATCAGTAGGCCGATGAGCAGCGGTATGAGCGGGCTGCTGGCGAAGGAGGAGAGGAAGTAGACGCCGACGGAGGAGCCGATGAGGGCGAAGAGGATCAGGGGCCACCGCTTCTTGATGTATGAGAGACCCGTGCCCGTGTCCCCGACCTGGAATACGTTTGTCATGAGCGGTGGTATCGCGAGGGCGACCACCGCCGATGTCGGGTCCATAATGCTCGCCGCCACCGGCGTCATTACGAGCGCCTCCCCGAACCCGGAGACGCCTTTGATCAGACCGCTTAGAACGGCGAAGACGGCGAAGACAACCAGCCCTTCCGCGCTGACCCCCGCCTTCAAGCCCCCGGTCGAGCCTTGCGGACCGGTTCCAGGAAACAGGAATATCGCCGGTACCAGCACCCCGACGACGGCCAGCGCCATGAGTACCTCCCTGTAGCGGAGATGCGCGAGGTTTCGTGAGAAGCCACCCAATGCGCTAATGACCGACACCAGAAACAACCTCCGTATCCGACAACCGTTACCAACTCAAACCAGCGAGCATAGAGGATAGCGCACACATCTGGATTGTCGAATGGGTAGGCTTGGAGGCCGGGTTTATGGTGGCGGTGGAGAGCGTGCGTCGCTGTATAATAAAATCGATAGGTTCTGTCGAGACCCGGATCGGGGTGGGATCTTTTGGCGCGTTGGAGGCTCCTGGAGCCCGAAGCGGATATCGTGGCGGAGCTTGCGCGCTCGGCCGAAGTGGATGACTTGTGCGCCCGCGTACTCGCCAATCGGGGCGTCTCTCCTACAAATGCTCCGGGCTTCCTCTCGCCTTCTCTCAAAACTATCTCGATGCCGGAGGAAGAGCAGTGGGGCGTGGCCGCCCGCCGGATCTCACGGGCCGTAAAAGATAACGAGCGGATCGGCGTATTCGGGGACTATGACACAGACGGCATTACCTCTGCGGCGGTCCTCTACAAGGCGTTCTCACGCTACACGAAAAACCTTACGGTCAAGCTCCCCACCCGGCAGACCGGTTACAGTCTGCTGGAGCCCTACGTGCGGGACCTGTTCGCCGAGGGGGTGCGGCTCCTGGTTACAGCCGACTCGGGCATCTCCAACCGGCGCGAGGTCGAGCTGGCGGTCTCTTTGGGCATGGACGTGATCGTCACGGACCATCACATCCCACCCGAAGACCCACCCGGAGCGGCCGTCGCCGTCCTCGACCCGAAGCTCTGGGACGCTGAAGATCCGCTGGCCGGGGTGGGCGTCGCTTGGAAGCTCGCCTGGGCGGTAGCCCGTGAGCTGGAAGGTCCGGAGGGCAAGAAGCATCTCGGGCGCCTGCTGGACCTCGTTTCAATCGGGACCATCGTGGACATAGCGCCCCTCGTCGGGGACAACAGGGCGCTGGCCTCGATGGGTTTGCGCCACATAAACCGCGCTTTAGCCCTCGGGGAGGCGCGTCCCGGCGTCGAGGCGCTCGTGAAGGTGGCCGGCGTCAGGGGAATTTTGGACGAGAACGACCTCGGCTGGAAGCTAGGTCCGCGGATAAACTCCATCGGCCGCATAAAGAATCCCTTCCCGGCGCTTGAGTTGCTCCTGACCGACGACCGGCGGGAGGCGCTGCGGATAGCGTCCATGCTGAACCAACTAAACAGCGAGCGCCAGCGCCGGACCCGTTACGCCGTGGAGCGGGCGATGGCGGAGGTGGACCCGGAGCAGGACTTCAAGGTCGTGGTTACGGAGGAGACGGGAGGGATAGCAGGTCTCATCGCCGGCAGGGTAGCCTCGGCGACGGGCCGTCCGGCGGCGATCCTGACCCGCCGGGTCGACGGCTCCTACGGCGGGTCGGCACGCTCCAGCGACACCGACGTCGACCTCTACGGTGCGCTCTTCGCGGTGCGGGACCTGCTCGGCGAGTGGGGCGGGCACCGTAAGGCGGCCGGCCTCTCTGTCGGGACGGGCAACTTCGACGCCTTCGTCGCCGGGGTCAACCGGGCGGTCCGGAAACAGTTCGCGGAGAACCCGGAGATACTGGACCCGCAGCTGGATATAGACGCGGAGGTGTCGCTCGACGCCGCGTCCAACGGCCTGCTCGACTGGCACGAGAAACTCGCGCCTTTCGGCAGCGGCAACTACCGGCCGGTCTTCGTCACGGAAGGGCTGAAGGTGGCAAGTTCCCGCCAGATCTGGGAAGGGATGAACCTCTTGCGCCTCGATGGCAACGTCGCGGCGAAGCTACCCGGAGCCCCGGAGAGCTTCCCTGACGGCTCCTTTGATGCAGTCTATACCGTGAGCCGAAGCGCCTACACGGGAGAGGCGGAACTCGAAATACTCGATTGGAGAGAAGGTTAAAAGAACGATGGGAGCATCTTGAATGCCATAGGGGTCGATGTGGGGGGAACAAAGATAGCAGCTGGGGTGGTGACGACCGAGGGTAAGGTCTTGAACGAGGTCCGGTATCCGACGGCGGCATCCAGAGAGCGCCTGATGTCCAGCATAGCGCGCGCTATTACCGAGGTGAAAAACGGGTTCGAGGTGGGGGGCGTTTGTCTGGCGGTGCCGGGCAATATCCTGGCCTCGGAAAACAAGGTCATATTCTCACCGAACCTGCACGCCATAGAGGGGGTGGACCTC
>JBBPZT010000111.1:0-6439 GCA_038198625.1 Rubrobacterales bacterium | reverse complement strand
TATAGTAACGGAGTGGCCTTCGGCCGAGGTTTTGTTACGCACCGCGGTGTTCAGCCGGCGATGGTAGCTCGCCCAGATGCGGGGACCCGACTCTACCCCGGACTCCTCCGAGTCCATTACTTTCTCCCGGCCAGGCTAGGCCCGGTTCATGAGTGCTTTGTAGGTCTGGTGGAGGTGATCGGAGAGCGTCACGGTCGCGAATAAGGCGGCGACCAGACGGGTGAGACGAGGGGCGAGGACGAGGCCGTAGACAAAGAACGAGGCAACCCACTGCCCGAGGCAGAAGTGGCACGTCAGTAGCTCTCCCAGGGCGTATTGCAGGCCCTCGCCGCGAGGCTTCTCGTCCACGTGGGTGGTGCTGTCTTCCTCCTGGAACTCGGTGAACGGGGCGCGCAGGGGGCTAGTGATCGACTCGCGGGCGACGAGCCAACTCAGCTTGTGGGTCGCCACGCCGAGCAGCAAGATGTCGGAAGGCTCTACCCGCTCTGAAATAGGGCGATCCGTCTTCCTCGCGAGTAGGAGGAAAGCGGCGAAGATCAAGTTGAAGACCCCGATCAAGGTCGCGTGCGAAGCGAGCATCCGGCCATCCCTACCGTAGCCCGCGAAGATACCTTGTGGCCGCTTCTCATCTCCCATATATCTGTGCTCTGCCTCCTGATCTGGACCGGAAAATTCCGCGCAACCTCCCTGTTATACCAGGACTCCTCCAGCTTCAAACTCGCCGGGTGCTTTTTCGACGAGCCTGCTGCCGGCATCGGATGCGCTAGCCAATGTAGTCAGCGTACCCAGCATCTGAGCTTGAGTTTAGTAAAGGACAATCAAACGTCACTGCTGTGGACAAAACGCTTCTCGAAATGTCAGCGGATCTTCGACCCCGGCTTGATGGGCGCCACCCGTGCGCCTGCCTGCGGCGGAGCGTGCATGGTTCGCCACAATATCTTTGTCCTCGACTCTTGACAAAGAGGTGCCCCGGATTACGATACGATCTGTATTGTAACTTAATAAAAGGAGATCCAGTGAAGCAGAAATGGTGGACTCTTTTGGGGGATGAATCATGAAGGCCGCCGTTTTGGAGGAGTTCGGGTCGCCGCTGGTCATCGAAACTTTACCTGACCCTCAACCCGGCGCGGGCGAGGTTGTGGTTGATGTGGTCGCCGCGCCGGTTCTGCCCTACGCAGCCGAGGTCTTCGGCGGCGCCAGGGGTTTTCCGACGCTGTTGCCCCTGGCCGTCGGGGTCGGGGCGATCGGGCGCGTGCGGGCTGTGGGGCCGGATGCGACGCGCCTCGCTTCTGGCGATTGGGTGCTTTGCGATCCCACCGTGCGCTCACGCGACGATGCGGTCTCCCCCGACGTCATGTTGCAAGGTTGGATCGCTCCCACCGAAGGCGCGCGGCGCCTGCAGTCTCACTTCCGCAACGGCCCGTTCGCCGAGCGGATGCTGATACCGATGGAGAATTCGGTCCGGCTCGGAGAGATCGATCGGGCGGAGGCGGGTCGCTGGTGCGCGTTGGGCACGTTTCTCGTTCCCTACGGCGGTTTGCTAGCGGCCGACCTGCAAGCCGGAGAGACCGTCCTAATCAGCGGCGCAACCGGACATTTCGGCAGCGCAGGAGTCGCTCTCGCCCTGGCGATGGGAGCGGGCTGTGTCGTCGCGCCCGGCCGCAACGAGGCGGTTCTCGAAGATCTGACTCGCCGCTTCGGTCCCCGCGTGAGGACCGTCGTGCTTACCGGCGACGAAGACGAGGACCGGGAAAGCATGAGCCAAGCGGCGCCGGGGCCGATCGACAAGGTCCTCGACATCCTGCCCCCGCTGCCGAATGCGGCGCCGGTGCGCGCTGCGGCGATGACGGTGCGGCCCCACGGCACCGTGGTACTGATGGGCGGTCTCCGTGTGGGGCTGGAACTGCCGTACAGTCACCTCATGCGCAACGGCATTACCGTGCGCGGACAATACATGTACACGCGGGATGCGCCGGCACGGCTCGTCGCTCTTATCCGGTCCGGGCTCCTGTCCCTGGACGATTTCGAGGTCACGAGCTTCGAACTAGATATAGCCAACGAGGCGGTAGCGTACGCCGCGGAAAAGGGCGGACCTTTCCGGGTCATGGTCATCCAGCCGTGACAGGTCGGACCACGCCGGGCGCTGCGTCGAGCGCGGTTACATGCCGCGTTCTCTGAAGGTTACCGCCCCGAAGACACCAGAGCCGTGGGCAACGCCCCCGGCTCCCGCGAGCAAACCGCGCGGGGTGAGGAACATACCGCGCGGGTTGCTAGAATAGGAAGCTACGTTTCGCCGCAGCGCGGCCCGCATGCGAAGATTAGAGGTATGGCGCGACACAGTGAATTACCACCGAAGCCGGGACGGCCGAGGAGCACCGAGGCCGACAGAACGATTCTGGAGGCGACTCTCAAGCTGCTCGGTAAGCGAGGCTACACCAACATGTCCATAGACCAGGTGGCTTCCGAAGCCGGGGTGAGCCGGGCAACCGTCTATCGCCGCTACCGCGACAAGGCGGATCTAGTAACCCAGGCCGTAGCCTCTCGCTACGGTTCCGAGGAAGTCCCAAACACGGGCAGCGCCTACTCCGACCTTTTGGAACTCCTGAGTCAGGGGAGGACCAAGCATGAAGGCGAGGCGGGAATGTCTTTGGTGGGCGTGCTCCTGGTGGAGGGACCGCACGACTCCGAACTCCTCGAGTCTTCCAGGGAGCGGATAATTCTGCCACGCCGCAGACGCTACAGGCTCGTGCTGAAACGGGGAATGAGGCGTGGAGAGGTCAGATCCCAAGCCGATGTGGAAGCCGTCATCGACGCGCTGAGCGGAGCTTATTATGCTCGTCACCTCTCGGGTTTGCCTCTTGACGAAGGTTGGGCCGAACGGGTGTTGAGAGAGGTCTGGCTACCACTGCGCGTCGAGACGAGCGATCAGTAAAGTATGAGTTGAGTGGCTCGCGACTCCCTTCTCGTCTCACCTCAACCGCGGGCCTGCATTGGATCACGTTTAGCAAAAACGGAAGCTGAGAGGGTAGCTCTTTGGGTATAGTAGTCCAGAAGTACGGTGGAAGCTCCGTCGCGACGGCGGAGCACATAAAAGCAGTGGCCCGGAGGGTCGCCCGCGCCCGCGAATCAGGGCTCGACCTGGTCGTCGTCGTATCCGCTATGGGCAAGACCACCGACCGCCTTTTGAGACTCGCCGGAGAGGTGAGCCGGGAGCCTTCACCACGCGAGATAGACCAGCTTCTCTCGACCGGCGAGGAGCAGTCGGTGGCGCTGCTGGCGATGGCCTTGAATGATCGGGGCGTCGAGGCCGTTTCCCTGACAGGTCCGCAGGCTGGTATGAGCGTCACGGGGCGCTACGGGTCCGGGGTGATCTCCGGCATAAAGCCAGGGCGCATCCACAAACTTCTCGGGGAGAAACGGATTGTCATAGTGGCCGGTTTCCAGGGGATGAACTCCCTGGGCGACGTGATGACCCTGGGGCGCGGCGGCTCCGACACTACGGCCGTGGCGCTTGCGGCGGCCCTCGGGGCGGAGCGGTGCGAGGTCTATACGGACGTCGACGGCGTCTACACCGCCGACCCGAGGGTGGTGCCGGAAGCGCGGCGAATAAGCAGGATCTCCCCGGCCGAGATGGCGGAGATGGCCTGGCGCGGGGCGAAGGTGATGCACCCGCGGGCCATAGAGCTAGGCGCTTTGTACGGGGTGGAGATCCACGTCCGAAACTCTTTCAACGAAGAGCCGGGCACGACCATAATGGGAGGCAAAGACTTGGAGCACCTCGAAACCAGAGAAACAGTCGCCGGAATCGTCCACGACCTCGACGTATCGAGCGTCACCCTGGGCGGCATCCGCACCGGACCTGGGACTCTTAGCAAGGTCTTCACGCCGCTAGCCGAGCGTGGCATCTCGGTGGACGTGATCGTCGAGAGCGGTGCCGGGGAAGGAACGGCGGACGTGGCTTTCACCGTCAGGCGCGGGGACCTGGCGGAGGCTATCCGGCTCGCGGGCGAGGTGGCCGAGTCTCTTAGCGGCAGGGTCGAGGGAGAAGAGGAGTTGGGCAAAGTCTCGGTGGTTGGGACGGGAATGTTGAATCGTCCGGGGTACGCGGCGAGGATGTTCGCCTCTTTAGGTGAGGTTGGGATCCCGATACGGATGGTCTCGACCTCGGAGATCCAGGTGACTTGTGTTATACCTGCGGGAAGGGTGGAGGAGGCGGTCAGGCGTCTCCACAAGGACTTCGAGCTGGAGGAGAGAGATGTTTAGCGGAGCGATCACAGCCCTCGTCACACCGTTTCGGAACGGGGAGATAGACCTCGACGCGCTGGAAAGCATGGTCGAGTTCCAGATCCAAAACGGCATAAATGGGCTCGTGCCGTGCGGTACCACGGGCGAGACGCCGTCCATGAGCGAGAAGGAAGACCGGCTCGTTATAGAGACGACCGTGCGCGTCGCCAACGGTCGGGTGCCGGTGATCGCCGGTACGGGCTCCAACAGTACGGACATGGCGATCAAGTACACGAAGATGGCCGAGGATGCCGGGGCCGACGGCTCCCTACAGGTCGCCCCCTACTACAACAAACCGACCCAGGAAGGCCTCTACCGCCACTTCGCCACCATAGCTGAGAACACGAACCTGCCCCTCGTGCTCTACAACATCCCAGGCCGCACGAGCGTAACCATCTCGGCCGAGACAACGGCTCGTCTAGCGGAGATCCCGAACATCGTCGGCACCAAAGAAGCGACTCACTCGATGGATATGGCGAGCGACGTAAGAAAGCTCTGCGGGGAAGACTTCGACATCCTCTCCGGCGACGACTCCCTCACCCTCCCCTTAATGTCTCTCGGCGGACGAGGTGTTATCTCCGTCGCCGCCAACGTCGCCCCCGCCGCCGTCTCGGAGATGGTCGGCGCACTGCTCGAAGGCGACTGGAAGCGGGGCCGCGAACTCCACTACGAGCTTCTCCCACTCGTCCGGGCGCTCTTCGTGGAGACAAACCCGATCCCGGTAAAGACAGCCGCCTCCATCCTCGGCCTCTGCTCCGACGAGATGCGTCTCCCCATGATCCCGATGGAAGGCGAGAACCTGGAAATGCTGCGCCGGACGATGGAACAAGCCAACCACCTCCTCCCAACCCCCGAGGAAGTTTGACCCGCGAAGCGCTCCGCGTAGCAGTTATTGGCGCCTCGGGCCGGATGGGCCGTGAGATCTGCCGCGCCGCCCTGCAAGACCCGGACTTCGAGCTTGCCGGCGGCACGGTAAGATCAGAATCGGCGGATCTGGGCGCGGATCTCGGCGAACTTTGCGGCTGGGGCAGGGCAGGTGTCGCCGCCACCGAAGACCCGCCGGAAGAGGCGCAAGTCCTGATCGAATTTACGATCCCCGAAGCGACCATCGAGCACCTCGCGTATCGCAAACCAGTGGTAATCGGGACGACCGGTCTCTCCCCCTACCAGCGAACGGAGATCGAGGAAGCCGCAGAGCAGGTCCCCATCTTGCTAGCCCCGAACACGAGCATCGGGGTGAACCTGCTCGGGGAAATAGTCCGTGACCTCACCAGAAAGCTCGGCAGCGGCTACGACATCGAGATCGTCGAGGCCCACCACCGCAACAAGAAGGATGCTCCATCGGGGACGGCGCTCTTCCTCGCCCGCGCCGCCGCCGGGGGCCGGGAACAGGACCTGGACGAGGTGGCTACTTACGGCCGAGAAGGCGTCTCGCCGCGCAAGGAAGGTGAGATCGGCATACACGCCATAAGGGGTGGTGCGGTAGTCGGTGAGCACCGCGTCACCTTCTACTCGGAAGGAGAAGAAGTCGAAGTCATCCACCGTGCCCTCTCCCGTTCCACCTTCGCCACGGGAGCCCTACAGGCCGCGAAGTTCGTCGCCGACGCGAAGCCCGGCCTGTACTCGATGCGGGACTCGCTGAACCAGTAGAGACGACCGGTAGCCACACGTCGAGGAAGACGTGCAGGCGGCTGATATTGCGGGAGGCGCTGTTCTCCTACCTCGATGCCTTATAGTGTCGGGTGGACGATTGAGGGTAGTTGTTTCGGTTTCCGAGAAGCCGCTGCACTCGTAAGTTCCTGAAATGGTTGAGCATCAGCAGAGATCATCAGCAGGAGACTACCTTGCTGTTCTTGGCGGCCGATTTAAGTCTTGATCCTATAGGTCAACTTTAGTTTCTATCGTTGCTTTTGTTAAAATATTTTCTTATCCAAGAAATAAGCTCCGCATAACGTATTACACCGATTGACCAAACGAGGAGCCCTACCAGTGCAGCAATGAGAAGCGCTATACCGTTTAAAAACCAATCCATGACTACTAGGACTTACGCAGAGAGGGAGTCTGCTAACCTGAGAACATGAGTTTTACAAAGTTGGACTATTGCCAGTATTTGTTGAGTAGCCAAATCAACTACACCTTGACCAACATGGCCGAC
>JBBPZT010000110.1:0-2567 GCA_038198625.1 Rubrobacterales bacterium | reverse complement strand
TACCCGTGCGCCGCTTTTCTCGTGACGGACGGCGGCGAGGGTGGTGTAGTCCTCGTTCGGGACCAGAAGCTCCCATCGCCCATCGCCGTCGAGGTCTCCGGCCCGGATAGTATCCATGTTGCGCGTGTAGATTCGGTGCGAGGTGTAGCCGGGAAGCGAAGCTGAGACCTTTAGCTCTTTGGAGGTCTTGTCCGGACGGTAGAACTCGATCCGCGGCCCTACATGCGGCGTGCGGGTGGCGGCAACCTCGGTTTCTCCGTTGGGCCCGAAAGGACCGGCCGCCAGCACGTGCCGCCACTTGAACCTCTCCCCGATAAACGGTCCCGCCGCTACCAGCTCCCCGCTCGGAGCGTAGACTGAGACCCGCGCCCCCTTCTCGGGCGAGGTCTCCGCTATCGCCAACACTTCTCCCTTGACACCCGGCATCCTGAACCACAGCGGCGCGTTAGATTCAAAGATTCCACCGGATGCGGGACGTATACGTCCGGAAGCCGTGAGATCCTTCCCGGCAGGCTTTAGCAATGTCATAGCGCGTGCCTCTAGTTCATCTCCTATAGCGCCGTGCGGGTAACTGCCGGTCGGGTCCGAGAGCGTCGCTACCATGCCGCTCTCACTCCGCGCGAGACGCGCGTCCGGCAAAGCCTCGACCGGCAAGCTCTCGACCGGACCGGAACCGCGCTCGACGAACAGCCCGCCGTCTTCTCTTACGCCGACCAGGGCGTTCTCTTTATCCAGAGGAACGGGTATGGGAGCGGTGAGTTTAGAGGTTCGCACGCCGCGAGCCGTAATCAGCTTCAAGGAGTCACCCTTCATTTTTACCAGCGGTGGCTCGCCAGATGGGAGCCGGTCAGGGGTTATGGGATAGGGAGTCAGTTTCCCATTCCCGTTTGGCTTGTATGCTTCGACGCGGCCGTCTTCGAGGGTGACGACCCAGGCGGTGCCCTCATCGAGGGGCACGCCGACCACACAGGTGGGAGTGCCGCCGAGCCTGACATCGACCGGTCGGGAACTCGGGAGGTCTCCAGTGCCGCCCACGACCCGGTTGCCGGATGGCTGACCGTACGTGTAGCCATAGGACGAAGCCGAACCGCGGAGCCTGGTAGAGCCGGTGGTTACCGTGGTCGACTTGCCGCTCGTTCCAGCGTCTCCGGCGGCTGTAGTCGTCTGCTGGACGGTACGCTGTGTCGTCGTCGTGGTAGAAGAGGCCGAACCTGTAGCTGTAGCTGTAGCCGTGGACGTGGCCGGCCTTTTTGTGCTTTCGGCGCAGCCTGCGAGCACGGCGACGAGCGTGACGACGAATGCCGCTGAGAGGAGGCGAAGGATGGGACCGGGCATGGTTCAGGAGCTTTTCGAGAGGGAGGGCTTGCCGTCGGCGTTGCGGGCGACGACGAAGAGGAGGTCGGAGATACGGTTGATCACCCTTACGGCGTAGGGATGTTCGTCTGTGTACCCGGCGGCCACGAGGCCCCGTTCGGCGCGGCGGATGACGGAGCGGGCGACGTCTAGGAGCGCCCCGAGATGGCTCTCGCCGGGGATCACGAACTCTTTGGGGATCTCCGTGCGACCTTTCCACTCCTCCAGGGCTTCATCAACGAAGCTCAGGTCTTCGGCGCCGACGAAGTTCTCCTCCTTGGGCATCGCCACGTCGCCCATGATTCTGTACAGGAGTCGTTGAAGCTCTATCAGCAGCTCGTCGGGCGCCTCTTTGGAGCCGCCGCATTGGGCGCGGGCGAGACCGAGGAAGGAGCTCGCCTCGTCTATGTCGCCGAGCACTACTATGCGAGGGTCATCTTTCCGCAGCCGACCCGACCCGAGTAGGGTGGTGGTACCGTCGTCGCCGCGGCCGGTGGAGACCGGCGGGTTGCTCTCGCTCACGGATGTCTCCTTTTGCGGGTAGAAGAAAGCATGTATTTCAAGCGCGGCAGCGCGGAACACTGCACGACGCAAGGCCGCAAGGCCAGCGGCTGAATGCTACCTGATCATTATATAAAATGTCTGTCTTATGAGGGAAGAGAGGGAGGAAGAGATAACAGCCAAGGTCAGGCTTCTCGCGCGCGCCGGGTCGCGCGAAGCGGCCCTTCTTCAAGTGAGGGAGCTCCCCTGCGAGTTCCTGAGCCGCCTGGGACCGGGTTTTCTCGCCTGTTACTATCAGGCGTTCTTTGATAGTCCGTACGCTGCGGCGCTCGCTGTCGCGGACCCCGAAACCGAGGAACTCGACGGCGTTTTTATCGCGACCTTCGATACCGGCTCTCATTACTCGTACCTGGTGCGTCGCCACGGAGCGGCTCTCGCCGGGTACGCTGCGTTACAGACTCTACGGTGTCCGACTCTTGCCCTTGAGTTTCTCCGGACCCGCCTCGTACGCTACGCCCGCGGGGTGCTCCGTTCCCTGGTCTACAAGACCAAGGCTCCGCACAAAGAAACAGACAAGGTGGGCTTCCCGACGTACATCGCGGTCCGTAGCGACCGTCACGGACGCGGCACGGGCGTGGCGTTGTTCCAGGCTTACGAGGAAATGGCGCGTAGGTTCGGCCTCGACCGTCTGGAGCTCGTGACGCGCCCAGGAG
>JBBPZT010000109.1:0-8843 GCA_038198625.1 Rubrobacterales bacterium | reverse complement strand
CCTCGATGATCGACCGGAAGAGGTGAGCCGGAGTGTGGCTGAGGGTCAATCCCCACAGCATGCCGCGCGCCAGCGGATCGGTGTATGGAGACCTGTTGCCCTGGAAGTAGTCGAGGGCGATGAGGCCGTCTGAGCCTATCGGGATCTCGCGGGCCCTCTCGGTCAGGACTTCGTAGGGGTCGACGCCACGTTTTTTGGCTTCGGCCACGGCGTCACCGGCGAACTGGTTTTTGAACCAGGCCACGATCGAGCCTGTTGATGCCTGGCCCGCCTCGACAGTGTACTGTCCGGGGATCATGGCGTCGGTGTACGCCCCCCAGAAGCCCTGCCCATGGATAGGCTCTGATATTTGCCCGATCATGACGTGGGATGAGCCGGTGATGAGCGCCAGCTTGCCGGGGTCGACCACCCCAAGACCGAGAGCCCCGACGTAAGCGTCCACGCCACCCTCGGCCACGGGCGTATCGGCCTTCAAGCCGAGTTCATCGGCGACCTCCTTTCGTAGGCCACCAACGACGGTGCCCAGATCCAGGACGTTCTGGGGATATTTCTCCAGCAAGTCCTCGATGCCGACTTCCTCGTACAGGCTCTCCGGGAACCCACCCTCATTCCTGTCGTAGTAATACTTCGAGCTGGCCATGTTGATAGAGGCCGCCCACTCCCCGGTGAGGCGATGGATCAACCAGTCGCCACAATCGCAGATATGTTTGGCGTTGTTGTAGGTGTCGGGCTCATTCTCCTTGATCCAGAGCGCTTTTGGAAGCCCCCACTCGGCGGAGACCGGCCCGTAGCCGTTGTATTTCAGGGCGTCGTTGCCGGTGTCGGCGATCTGGTTGGCCTCCTCGGAAGCCCGCACGTCCATCCACATGATCGCCTGGCGCATGTGGCGGTCTTTGTCATCCATCGCCAGCACGGTACTACTCGCCGCGTCCACGGAGATACCGGCGATGTCCTCCGGGGAGACGCCGCTCTCGTCCATCGCCTTCTTCGCCGCGGTCACTAGAGAAGACCACCACTCATCCGGATCTTGCTCGGCCCACCCCGGACGCGGATGCTTGAGCGTGAATTCTTTTTCGGCAAAGACAACCGGGGTCCCTTCCTGGTCGAAGATGCCGACCCTGGCCCCCCCGGTCCCGAAATCAATGCCCATCAAGTACGGTCCTTCAGTCACCACTCCTCCTTCCCACGAGGCTTCCAATAGAGAACCACGACTTTCTATGTCATCCGCTGCTCCGTATACTCCGTAAAATCGGTCCAAGTGTGAGAAGGAGACGCTCCCCAAACGGCGTGTAGTTACCTCTCTTCATACTATCCACGAGCCGTCCGCTCCTACGGTTCTCCGGAGGACGTCTGCTGTGGTCTCCTGGAGCATTAACGCCCGCCGGACTCCAGGCTGCCTTCGGCCAACGCGTCCAACGAAACGTCGTCGAGGCTCGTCACCACGAGGTCCGCGCCGGCTTCGGCGAGGGCGTCCTCATCGTCGGCGCGGGCAAGGCCGAGGGCAGCCATCTCACCGGCTTTCGCGGCCTGCACGCCGTTGGCGGCGTCCTCTACCACGAAGCTCTCTCCGGTCGAGGTGCCAAGCTCCTCCGCGGCGGTCGTAAAGATCATGGGATGAGGCTTGCCCTGCTCGAAGTCACGCCCGCTGACGTTGGCGTCCAGTATGTCCAGCAAGGTCGTACCGGACTCCACGAAGTCGTAGGAGAGGCCCTCTTCCTCGCAGAACTCATCGAGCAGTATCTTCTCCATGAACGCGTTCGCGTTTTTAGATGATGACGCCGCCGCGATGCGCATCCCGGCTTCCTTCACCTTGAGCACGAAGCGCAGGGCATCCGGGTAAGCGTAGAACTGGCTCTGTTCGATCAGCTCTACGATCATCACCTGCTTCTGGTCCCCATACTCCTGGGCGCGCTCCTCGGCATCCGGCACTTCGAAGTACTCCAGCGCGGCCTGCGCGCCTTTATAGCGAGGCATACCGCTCATCTCGCTCTGATAGACCTGCGGCGTAAAAGCCTCGGGCGAGTACGAGGTCTGATCCCGTATGTCGCTCCACTCGTTCTCCATGAGCTTCTTCAAGCCTTCGCGCCACGCCTCTTCGTGCGGCGAGTCCACCAATACCCCGTCAACGTCGAAGATGGCTCCCCTGAATCCCGCTGCCAATTATCTCTCCTCTCCCCTAAACGAACAACCCCATAAAACCACTCCTGGCCTACTGTCGAACCAGCTTCCGGCTCTTCTCTTCTATAACCTCCAGCATCTCTTCGAAAGAGTCTATGAACTTGGCGACGCCTTCCTTCTCCAACGTCTCGGTTACGTCCTTGTAATCCACCCCAGCCTCGGCCAGGAGGCGCGGCAGACGCTTCGCGTCCTCGATATCCTCTTTAAGAGTCGGCCGGATCTCACCGTGATCCATCGTCGCTTCGAGCGTCGCGGCGGGCATGGTATTCACCGTGTCCGGTCCTATAAGGTTGTCGACGTAGATGGTATCCGTGTAGTCGGGGTTCTTGGTCGAAGTCGAAGCCCACAGGGGACGCTGCTTGTTCGCGCCTTTGGACTCCAGAAAAGTCCAGTCGTCGCCGGAGAAGATCTCCTCGAATGCCTCATACGCGAGCTTGGCGTTGGCGATGGCGAGTCTGCCCTGCAAATCCGGCCGGCCAACTTCTTCCAACCGCTTGTCACCTTCCGTGTCTACCCGGCTCACGAAGAAGCTCGCCACGCTAGCCACCCCGGACGGGTCGCCACCCTCCGCCACCAGGCGCTGCAGGCCCCGGATGTACGCGCGGGCGACCGCCTTATAGCGGTCCAGGGAGAAGATCAGGGTGACGTTCACGCTCTTTCCGTTTCGGATGACCTCTTCGATGGCCGCGAGCCCCGGCTGCGTCGCCGGTATCTTGACCAACAGGTTCGGCCGCTCGACCAGATTGTGCAACATCAGAGCCTCGTCCACCGCCTTCGGAGAGTCGTACCCGATGTCCGGCGAGACTTCCAACGATACGAAACCGTCCTTGTGCGCCGTTCGCTCGTAGACCGGGGCGAGGATGTCGCAGGCGTCCTGGATATCCTTGACCGCCAGTTGCCAGAAAATCTCCTTCGCGTCGTCGGTCTCTTTGGCGGCTTCCTCTAGCTGCTCGTCGTACAACTCGGATTCGGAGATCGCCTTTTGGAAAATAGAAGGGTTCGAGGTCACGCCGACCACCCCGTCTTCTATCATCTGATGCAACGCGCCGCCTTCGACGAGATCGTCGCGGCTGATTGAGTCTATCCAGATCCCCTGTCCCAACTCAGCCGCTTTCTTGAGGTTCTCATTCATCTTCTAGTGCCTCCTGTTTCGGGTGGACGGGAAGCCCGAAACTCCCCGTCCCTTTACCGCCAACACGGCCATGCGGGCCGACCTTGCGAATTCTCTACGAATGTCCCTCCGACGGGTGCGTGTCCTCTACGGCGGGCGTACCGGCGTCTTCGCTGATCCGCTCGTCGCGCCCGAGTAAGTCCAGGGCCTCGTTCGCCACGTTCTCCGGGCTCATGCCAAGTTCCTGCAACAGTTCCTCGCCGGGCGTGGACGCGCCGTAGCGGTTGATGCCGATGCTGCGCCCCTTGAAGCCGACGTAGCGCTCCCAGCCGATCGGCACTCCAGCCTCGACCGAGACCCGCGCCTCGACCGACGGCGGCAGTACGGAGTCTTTGTAGTCCTGATCCTGGGCGTCGTAGATCTCCCACGACGGCATACTCACCACGCGGGCGTCTACACCCCGCTCCGAGAGCAACTCTCGCGCTTCGAGGGCCACCGCGACCTCGGAGCCGGTCCCAATGAGGATGACATCCGGCTCGCCGCCCTCCGAGTCTTCCCGGATGTACGCGCCGCGCAAAGCGCCTTCGGCGGGACCGGGACTCAGGACCGGTACGTTCTGGCGGGTCAGAAGCATCGCCACGGGTCCGTCCGTCTCGAAAGTGCTCTGCCAGGCGATCGAGGTCTCGTTTGCGTCGGCGGGTCGTATGACGGTCAGGTTCGGTATCGCTCTAAGGGCCATGTAGTGCTCGATAGGCTGGTGGGTCGGGCCGTCCTCCCCGAGGCCGACGGAGTCGTGGGTCCAGATCCAGGCGACCTTTATGCCCATTAGCGCCGAAAGCCTGACGGCCGGACGCATGTAATCGGAGAAGATCAGGAACGTCGAGCCGTAGGGACGAACCATCCCACCGTGTACCGAGATGCCGTTGACGGCGCTCCCCATCGCGTGCTCGCGGATGCCCCAGGCGACGTTGCGCCCGGCGTTCGCTGGAGAGAAGATCCCGCCGCTGGAGAAGGTGGTGTTGGTGGAACCAACGAGGTCGGCAGCACCCCCGATCATGGTCGGCGCGTACTCTCCGAAGGCGTCCATCGCGGCGCCCCCGGCCTTGCGGGTCGCCAGCTTCTCGGTCTCGGACGGGTCCCACTTCGGCAGCTTCTCTTCGTAGCCGGGCGCGGGGTTGCCGCTCCAGGCCTGATCCCACTCCTCCAACAGGTCGGGAAACGTCGCGCTCCAGGCACCGAAACGCCCGTTCCACTCTTGTTCGAGTTCGCGGCCCCGCTGCTTCTGGTCCATGTGCTCGTAGACTTCGTCCGGAACGTCGAAGTGCGCGTCCGGGTCGAGGCCGAGCGCTTCTTTTGCCAGACGGACTTCATCTTCCCCGAGGGCCGAGCCGTGCGCAGCCGCGGTATCTATCGCGTTGGGCGCGGGATAGGCGATGTGCGAGCGAACTACAACCAGCGAAGGCCGTTCGTCCTCGTCTATAGCGTTCTGTGTCGCCTCGGCCAGGGCCTCCAGGTCCTCGGAATCGGAGACGTACTGGACGTGCCAGCCCTGCGCCTCGAAGCGTTTGCCTTTGTCCTCGCCGTCGAAGGAGATGGCGGTGGTGCCGTCTATGGTGATGCGGTTGTCGTCGTAGAAGTAGACGAGCTTACCGAGGGCGTTCTGTCCGGCCAGGGAGGCTGCCTCGTTCGAGACGCCTTCCATCAGGTCGCCGTCGGAGCAGATGGCGAAGACCCTGTGGTCCACGATCTCACGCCCGATGCGGTTATAACGGTCGGCCAGGAAACGCTCGGCCATAGCCATCCCAACGCCGTTGGCGAAGCCCTGCCCGAGTGGCCCCGTGGTCGTCTCGATGCCGGGCGTCAGGAAGTGTTCGGGGTGGCCGGGAGTTATGGAGCCGGTTTGGCGGAAACGCTTGATCTGGTCCAGCGGCAAATCGTAGCCGGTCAGGTGCAGCATCGAATACTGCAAGATAGAAGCATGCCCGGCGGAGAGAACGAAACGGTCCCTGTCTTTCCAACCGGGATTGTCCGGGTTGTGACGCATGAATTTCGTAAAGATAGTATAAGCTAACGGGGCCATCGCCATCGCGGTTCCAGGATGGCCATTGCCAGCCTTCTGCACGGCGTCCATAGCCAGGGTTCTCACCGTGTCTATCGACCGTTTCGCAACTTTTGTATTCACCTTGAGATCCACGACGTCTCCTTATCAGTAGTTTCAAGTCCGAAACGGGAAGCGGCGCCGGTAGGCCATCCGCCTCCCACTTCCGTTTGTACTTACTTACCCATCAGGCTGATTCTTAGACTACCACCAGTCCGATCGGTGACGCGATGGTTGAATCCGCAATGCTCCTTACATGCTCTTAGTGGCCGAAAGAAGGCTCTACGTCTCCCTCCATTTCCCCTTCTTCCGCAGGATCGGCCGGGGAAACTATGAACGTGGTAAGGACGGCGCTCACTACATAGAGGGCGGAGTAGGTGATCACGACTCCCCCATATCCTATTATGGGAGCCAGAGCGGTGGGGATAGCCAAACCGATAAACGCGGCGCCACCGGCACCGGTATTGAGAATCGCCAGCGCTGCGCCCTTATCGCGACGCTCTACCATGGAGGGCATCAGGGCCGAGAGCGGAACGAACCCGGCCAGCAGCACACCGTAGAGCATGCCGAGTACGATCGTGACGGCGTAGCTTTGCGTGAGCAGCGCGCCGAAGTACCACAATGGCACGGCTATCGCGCAGCCTACACAGCCGAAGAACGTGACCGTCCGACGCCACCCGAAGTAGTCGCCGACTATTCCGAAGAACAGGTTGGCGCCGATGTTGGCGCCGTAGACCAGGGAGACGAGAAGTGAGTACTCCGACCCGGTCATGAAGCCTTTATAGGGGCCAGTCGCGGTACCGATCACGAAAACGAACGGCATAAAGAAGAAGAACCCGTACTGCGGGGAGGTGTTTACGATACGGACCACGAGTCCCAAGATCGTCCGCGGATCGCGCCAGAGGATATCAATGCCTTCGAGCAGCCGTCCGTAACTTCTCGGATTCTCGACGTGCTCGTCGGCGATCGGCTCTGTACCATGCGCCTCTCGTATGCCGAAAGACCCTATGAGACCGCCGATGGCGACTACTACTAGGGCCACCCAAAAGGTGTTGTATACACCGATGAGCGGCGCGGAGATGGCGGCCACCACCGCGCCAATGGTCGGAAGGCCGCCGGTAAAAGCAAACCAGAACCATCCGGCGGCCGAGCCCCTCATGTTCACCGGGGTGACCGTCTGGGCCCAGACCAGGAACCCGAACGCGAAGAGAGGGTACGCGAGACCCCTTATCCCGTAGAGCAAGCCGACGAGGAAGAGACTACCCGAGTGGATAGCGAAAAGGAGGAATAGTACCTCCATGCCGACCCAGATCGCCGCGCCCAACTGCATAACCCGCTGCGGCCCCCAGATCGCGGAGAGCGTTCCAGAGAACCACGAAGCTATCAGGACGCCGAGACCGTAGACGGTACCGGTTACCAGCGCGGCCTGCGCGCCGTTTAGCCCTCCCGGTCCGGCCAGATAGCCGGGCAGACGGCTTATCTCTACGCCGTCGCCGATCATGAAGATAAAGACCGCGACGAATCCCCAGAAGATCGGCCTCGGCATACCCACCTTCTCTATACGGCGTCCGAAGGCTCCGTATTGTGGCTGCGCTTGTGAACTACTCATCTGTCCATATTCCTTCCCCTAAGTTTTTCTGACGACTGCATCCGACGCTGAGTCACTCCGAAGGTTTCACTATGGATCGGCCCCCATCATGTCTTCCCTCTCCCTTCCAGAACCATACGGTGACGCACGCTCGACCACGGGGTACCCGGCCGGCTACACTTGCGCGGCTTCTTCGCGGGCCCAGAAGCCGCCCGAGGCGAACAGCTCGTCCACGCACTCGTCGAGAAGGCCGGTCTCTTTGGCGAGGTCGAGCACCGTGTAGCGCTTGCGGATCGTCTGCGCCCTGGAGTATGTCGCCTTGAACTCGTCCCATCCCAGCCCGATCTCCGTCGGGGTCGTCGGGCACCCGGCCGCCTGCAACTTCTCCTTTATCTCCCCGGCGCCCATCAACTGTTCCGACAACTTCTCCCGCAACTCCGGCCACACTTCCTGGACCTTCTCCAACCTCTGCGCTAGCTCATCTGCGGTGACGTACTTGGCGAGGGTCTGTTCTACCGCCCCCTCTTCGAGGTCCGGGTCCGTGTGCGCCGCCCGGACCTGTCGCTCCATCTCCTCCTTGGACGGCCACGCGTCACGGAGCGCCTGGATATCCAGGTCGGTCAGGTCGCGCTCCAGAACTCGTTCGTACAGGGCGGCGATCGAAACGGAGCCTACCCCGACCTTGAACCCGTGGGAGAGAGGCTTCCCTTCGTGTCCTTCGCCGTGCCCGAGCCCCTCCATCTCCCAGAGGTGGCTGAACTGGTGCTCGGCGCCGGAGGCGGTTCGGGAAGACTGGTAGGACTGCATCCCGAGGCCGGACATGATCAGGCCCTCTATCAGGTCTTCAGTGGCTTGCTCGTCCCCGTCGTGCAGTTCGGCCGGGTGGCCGATCCACTCGCGCAGATGGTCCTGCACCAGAGACCAGCCGGTTGGATCTATCCTCTCCACCTCCAGAGCATCGGCGATTATCCAGTCGCCCCCGGAAGTCACCTTACCCAGGAGATCAGCGTAGCCGGAAGCCGTCGTGTCGGACGGCGCGGCGACCAGGACATCCAGGTCCGCCAGCACCGCCTTCGGAGCCGGACACTCCAACGTCTGCTTCAGCCCGTCTTTCTCGATGGATGCTCCGAACGCCGTGGCCCCGTCCATCGAAGCCGCGGTCGAGACGTTCATGTAGGGCCGCTCGCACTCGTAGCTCGCGCGCTTGACTATGTCGTTGAGCGTCCCGGAACCAACCGCGACCGGGATGGCGTCATGCTCTTTTAGAGCTTCCACGAGTGTTTCGATGTTCTTGTATTCGGCGTACAGCGCCGGCTCACCGGGAAAGACATACGGCTCGATCAGCTCACGTCCGGCTTCTTCGAGATGCTTCTGGACCTCCCTGCCGGCGGCCTCGAACGTGTTCCCGTCCGCTACTACTATCGCCGCCGCGTCGCCGAAGTTGTCTTTGAAAACCTCATCGACAGAGGCGAGTACTCCGGACCCGATCAAGACGTTGTGGGTATCGGTTGCCTCTTGCAACGCAGTATTTATCCGCTCGTCATTCATGTGCTACCTCCACTTTGTCATGCCCCAGCAACCACCCGGAATACTTTTCTCCCACCGTGGAAGCTCCCTGGTCTCCCCTACTCCTGATCCCCTGATCGGACCGGACCGCGAAACTACCTCCCGGTCTTCCACCCTCTAAGCTCCCGTCGCGGTCGTGGATTTGCCGCTACTCGCCACGTGCCGCGCCGTCTCGTGCATCAGCTCCTTCATCTGCGGATACGTCTCGATGTACCTGTCTACATAAAACTTGTACTCCTCGTGCGCTTCCTGATTCGGCTCCATCGTGTCCTCGGTATGGACCATGTACTCCGCCGCCTTCT
>JBBPZT010000108.1:0-8031 GCA_038198625.1 Rubrobacterales bacterium | reverse complement strand
GCCGTCCTTGATCACCTTTATCTCAGAGGTGTAGCCTTTGGCCGCTTTCACGAACTGGGCCGCCGGGCGGGCGTGAAGGCCCTCCTCCGGTACCACTGTTGCCTCTCTCTCGACCAATTTTCTCCTCATCCAATCCAGAGGCTCTGGTCGATGTTGGAAAGTGCCCAGAGCCCGATCCTACCGGAAACCATCTATGCAGCTTCGGACGTGGCCTTCTTCCGATCCGACCCGCCCGTGAGCTCCTTAACCGCGATCACGAGCGCCGCGCTGACGACCGTGCCGATGGCTATTGCCAGGAGGTAGAGAGGCCAGTGACCGATAAGTCCAATCACGAAGATTCCGCCGTGCGGCGCCCGCAAGGTAGCGTGGAACGCCAGGGAGAGCGAGGCTGTGATCGCCGATCCGACCATCATTGAGGGGATCACTCGCAAGGGATCCGCCGCGGCGAAAGGAATGGCTCCCTCGGTTATGAACGACGCTCCCATTACCCAATTCGCCTGTCCGGCGCGTTGCTCGGCGGGGGTGAAGAGCTTGCCTCGCACAGCGGTCGCGAGCGCCAGGGCCAGCGGCGGGGTCATGCCAGCTGCCATCACAGCCGCCATCGGCGCGTATGCCCCACCGGCGAGGCCGGCTATCGCAAACGCGTACGCAGCCTTGTTCACAGGACCGCCCATGTCGAAAGACATCATCGAGCCCAGTATGATGCCCAGCAGGATAGCGTTCGTACCCTGAAGTCCCTTTAGCCAGGCCTGCATCCCTTCGGTCGCGGAGGCTATGGGTTGGCCCAGGACAAGAATCATTATGGCGCCTACGACAAGACAACTCACGATCGGGTAGACAAGGATCGGCATCAGCCGCCCGAACCCGCCGGGCAGTTTGATCTTTTTGAGCAATATTATGATTGCCCCGGCGAGAAGGCCGGCGGCGATGCCGCCGAGGAAGCCTGCCCCGATGTCGTTGGCTATCAGACCGCCGACAATGCCCGGTGCGATACTGGGACGGTCCGCCATAGCGTAAGCGATAAAACCGGCGAGTATAGGCACGAGCATCCCGAAGGCGGTCGAACCTATCTTGAAAAGCAAAGCCGGAATAGTAAAGTTGTTGTAGACGTTCGAGTCGGTGACCTTGACGGTGTCCCCGAGCGCGAAGGAGAGCGCGATCAGGATACCGCCCGCCACCACGAACGGGATCATGTAGCTCACCCCGGTCATGAGCCAGCGCCTTACCTCTGCGCCCCAGCCACTACCGCCCATGTCCGTCGGCACGGTCTCGTTATCGTCGTCTTCTTGCGCCGCCGTCGCGCCCGCGCTCGCTTTGCTTTCACCCTGCTCGGCAACCTTGACAGGCCCGGTCGACTACTTCGCCTGGCCTGTCTATAGCTTCCCTGAGCCTGACCTCGATGGTTGGTTTACCGTCGAAGCGGTTACGCTCGGAGACGGTAGCATCCGCGGCGATGATGATCGCGTCCGCGTCTCTTATCGTCTGCCGGTCGACATACTCCGCGCCTGAGGCCCCGTGGATCTCGCCCGATGTCGTGGCCCTTTTCCTTGGCGGCGGTTTCGAGTGCCTCGGCGGCCATCGCACTGTGGGCGATGCCGGTTGGGCAGGCGGTAACTCCTACAAACTTCATGCCACTATAACTCCTTCGTGTTGTCCCACGGGCCGATTCGCTTTCCCTGCTCTAGGTGGAGATCTGCTCGCGCATTAGCTGGACGACTTCTTCTGGGGTCGCGGCTTCCCTCAGAGAGGTCCGGAAGCTCTCGTGTATGAGCCGCCGGGCGAGTTGCTGAAGCACCGTAATGTGTAGGTTGTTCTCTCCCTCGGGGGCGGCGATGAGGAAGATGAGGTCCGCTCTCTCGTCACCGTAGTTCAGCGGCGAGGTGGTGCATCCGAAGGCGACGCCGGGTTGAGACACCCCGGAAGACTTGGCGTGCGGGATCGCTATGCCCATCTCCATCGCCGTGCCGCCGGTCTCTTCCTCCCGCGCATAGACCGCTTTGGTGTAAGCATCGAGGTCGGAGAGCCGTCCGTCTTTGTCCAGCAGGTCAGCCAGGATGTCGATAATCCCCCACTGGTCAGTGGCCTCCAGGTCGAGGGCGACCAGGTTGGTGCTGGTTATGTCGTCTATGGTGATGCTCATCTGGGTGCTTCTCCTTTCAGTTTTCTTTCCAGGTCGAATTCCGTGCGGAGGCTCACTGCCTCCCGATCAAGGTCCCCGGGAGTGGGTCCCCGGGATCCGGGTAATCGCGCGGCCGCCGCTCCCCAGGCAACCGACTCGGTAAGGGCAGCTTCCCGATCTCCCGCGGCGAACAGGAAGCCGGCCAGCAGCGAATCTCCCGCGCCGACAGTGCTGCGGGGCGTGAACGGTGGGGTGTCCGCGTGCAGCGCGCCCTCCTCGTCGAGGAGGATCGCCCCGTCCGCCCCCAGCGAAACCAGCAAGATGGCAACGCCCCGGGTACGGACCTCCTCAGCGGCCTCCAGGACATCGCCGAAAGTGTCGAGCTTTCGGCCCACTAGCTCGGACAACTCCTCGAGGTTTGGCTTGATGAGATCCGGCCCCGCCTCCAGCGGCGGGCCACTGCCGTCCACGGCGACCCGGCACCCGGCCTCCCGCGCCACCTTGACGACACGCGCGTAAAAGTCAGCGGGCGTTCCCGGAGGTAGGCTGCCACAGGCGGCGAGCCAGGTCGCCCCGCGCGCCGCACCAACCGTCTTGCCGAGCAGAAGGTCCAGCTCACTCTCGGAGAGCTCCGGTCCGGCGGCGTTGATCTTGGTTCCAACCCCCCACGCTCCGTCAGGCTGACGTTCATGCGAACCTGACCGGCCACCGGAACGTGAAGCAACTCGATGTCCGCGCCTTCGAGTAAGGAAAGGAACTGCTCCCCGCTCGGCCCCCCAACCGGCGCCACGGCCCGGGAAGCCGCACCGTTCGCGATCAGGTTCCGGGATACGTTGATGCCCTTACCCCCAGCCTCCACCGAAACCGAGGCAGCCCGCTGAACCTCCCCACGCGAGAGCCGATCCAGATCGTAGGTGAGGTCGAGGCTCGGGTTGGGCGTCAGGGTCAGGATCACGGTCGCACCCCTGCCCCGGCACTGACGAAACGGGTGATGGAGGCCGCCATCGCGAGACCTGCCTTAGCCGGTCCCAGCGGACCGCGACGGTCCAACATCAGTAGATCATTCATAGTCTGTCCCCACAATCTCCGTACCCAACACCGATACGGCTCCTTTTCAGTACGATAACCCCGTGGACATTTCTTGTCAAATGAGCAATTTAGTGATCATATGTCCATGAAGAAGTTTGATTCTCAGCTATGAATTAGAATGAGCTTAGACAAGGATTTGGCAGTCTTGTATCATTATTGTTGGGGTTTTTGCATAAGGAGTGGATTTGGGACAGCGTCGCCGGAGGGATTCAACGGGAGATGGGGCGTTGCTTCTAGCTGAGGTGGCGCGACTCTACTACTTCAAGAACTTCACCCAGCAGCGCATTGCCGAGCGCATCGGGGTATCGCGGACCAACGTATCGCGGATGTTGGGTGAGGCGCGGGCGAGGGGGTTGGTCGAGATAAAGATCAACATGCCGTTGACGATCGCTAACGACTTGCAGGAAGAGCTGATGATACGTCTCGGCCTTCGGGAATGTCTCGTCCTTGAGAGCCCGCTGCTGGGGCCGGAAGATGATGAGGCCACCGATACTGTCGGCAGGCTAAGTGCCCTTGGGGCACGCTATCTGCAAGATACCATAGAGGACCACAGCGTCGTGGGGGTGAGTTGGAGCAGCACCGTATACCATATTGCGAGCACCCGGTACCTGCGGGAAAAGAGCGGCGTGACCGCGGTCCAGTTGATGGGGAGCATAGGCGGGTCCATAACCGAACTCGACGGCGTGTCGATCACCGGACGGCTCGCCGATGCCCTGGGAGGCAAAGCACACTATCTTCACGCGCCCATGCTCGTAGCCAACGTCGCCGCCTGCGAGGCCTTAATGCACGACCCGCACATCCGGAGGACCCTCGAGGTAGCCCGTAAAGCGGACACCATGGTGGTCTCGGTCGGCGTTATAAACCGAAACTCGGGACAGTACCGCACCGGCTATCTCAGCGACGACGACCTGGAATATATCCGGGACCAGGGAGCGGTCGGTGACATCTGCGGCTCCTACTTTGCCCTCGACGGTTCCCAGGTCCTGCTCAAGATGAACGAGCGCACGATAGCCATAGAGTTCGAGGAAATGAAAGCCATACCGAACCGCGTCGGCGTAAGCGGCGGACCCAACAAGGCGCTACCGAACATCGGCGCCGTGCGCGCGGGATTGCTCAACGTCCTGATCACCGACGAGCATACGGCCAGGGAGATGCTGGATGTCTTGAACGAGGAAGACACCGCGACAAATCCCGCTACCCGAACAGCATAGTTTGTAGTAAAAATCCGCTGACGCCCGTACGGGCGTCAGGTTACATACCCGCAAACAGCTCGCAACAATTTGATAACAAGCGGATAAGTACGGACGAAACCATTGTCTATCCGCGAGGAGTAGTTAAACTCTCGGATATATGCGCAAAGCATATAGTTGAAAAATGAATTTTCTTAAAGGCCGAGGAGTTGTTGATGGAGAGAATCTTCGAGAGGAGGTGGTTGCTCGCGAGCACGGGGGCATTTATACAGAGGCGGATTGGTAGTTGGACGCCAGAGTTCATGCGTCGATCCGGGATGGCCCGCGGCCGTCTGTGGAAGGAGCGGGGCCAGCTCTTCCAGAAGGCGTTGGCGGCGGGGGTCGCCTACTGGATCTCCTCTGCCCTACTCGGCCATGACAAGCCGGCCTTCGCCGCGATAGCGGCGCTTATTTCCCTATCCGTCGTGACCGGGAAAGAGGGCCGGCAGGCGGTGGAGCTGGTCTTTGGCGTGGCCTCCGGGCTCACGGTGGCCGACCTCCTGTTCTCTGTCATCGGGTCCGGGGCACTGCAGATCGCCGTTGTGGTGGCCCTGGCGACAGGTCTGGTCATATTCTTCGGAGGAGGAGCTTTATCCACCACCGAGGCCGGGGTGTCGGCGCTGCTGATGGTTGTTCTCGCCTCTCCGAGTTCCGGTGCCTCTCTGGATCGCTTTATCGAAGCGCTGGTTGGTTGCGGCATGGCATTGCTTATACGGGCAATCTTTCCCGCCAACCCGAGCCACACCGTCGGGGAGGCGGCGCATCCGATCTTCGCGGAGTTCATAGGTGTGCTGGAGGAGATATACGAAGCCCTGTACACCAACGACCTCGAACAGGCGGAGGGAGCCCTGAGGAAGGCGCGACTGATGGATGCCCGGGTAGGTGGGTTCAGAGAGGCCCTCGACGCCGGATACGGGTCCGTGCGGCTGTCCCCGGCCCGGAGGCGGTCGCTCGGCCAGCTCGGGTTCTACGCCAGGGCCGCCGAACAACTCGACCTGGCCGTCCGTGACAGCCGTGGTCTGGCCCGCGCCGTCGTCGCCATGATCCGGGTCGGTGGTAAGGCCCATGAACCGCTCGCCGAGAGCATACTGGAGTTGGCCCGGGCAATCGACACCCTGAGCATATACCTCGAAGCTCCCGAACATCCGCTGGACACTCACGGTTACGCCTTGCGGGCAGCCGGAAACTCCACCCTCGTGCTCCACGAGCGCAACGACCTCGAAACCAACATGCTGGTAGGGCAGATAAGGTCCACGGCCCTGGATATCTTGCAGGCCTCCGGAATGGACTACACGACGGCGTTGCGAGCGGTGGACGACGCCGTCCTCCGCTCCATAAACGAGCGGGACGGTAGAGCCGTATAGGAGTATTTTCTGCCCCCCGGTCGAAGCCACAGCACAACACCTCGAAAACACTCCTAGTCAGGCCGACCGTTATCCGGTCGGTCTCTTCGAGGGCCCCACTCCAGACGACAAAGCGGTCTGCTTCCGCGCTGGATCCAGGATGGTAGCATGGCCTTGTCTCTCAAGCAGGAGCTTATCGTCATGGACAAAGATAACCTCGAAGCGGACGAGCGTAGATCTGACCGGGCGTTCACCATCCTCGGGGCGCTGAATGAAGAGACCTTGCGCCGGGCCTGGGGAGAGAAGACCCTGGATGAGCGACGAAAGATCGTCACCGCAGCCGTCATTTTCGGCGAGCGGTTCGAGAAGCGGATGGAGGAGCAACCTCCAGGCTCAGGCGAGAATGACGCCCAGCGTTTTCTGATGGCCTTGATGAACGATGTGATACAAGAGTTCGCCGGCCGCGAAGAGATGGAGCGGACCGAGGCAACGAGCTTTCTGAGCGACGTGGGAGCCAGGGACTACGTTCTGGAGTTCAACGAAGTCCTCGAATCCCACGCCTCGGACGATTCGGGCCGTACACTGAATGAGGTCTTCCAAGAGGCGATAGACAGCCGCCGGGAGAAGGCCGTCTGGGCCCAGCACTTCAGATCCGGGTAAGCAGAGCTAGCCGGACTTCGGGGGTTCATCCTCTCCTCGCGAGTCCTTCTTAGGGGAGTCCTTCGACCGGGATTTGCGGGACTTCTTGCCGCCCATCCACTCCCAGTCTTGCGGGCGTTCGAGGGTGCGTCCCGGAAGGTAGACGATCCAGAGCCACACCAGCCCTACTATACCCACCACCCCGAGAAACCCGAAGAACTGTATTACCTCTGATTCCACGGGGACCCCTCCACAGTCATTATGCCACCAGGGAGCGATCGCTGGACGTCATCTGCTCCCCGAGCCGGCTCTCGCGCCGCTGGCGACGGGTCTCTATGGTACTACCAACGACCAGGCCACCGGAGATCAAGATGAGGTTCTTGATCACGAACTCCCCTTCAGTAGTTAG
Source organism: Rubrobacterales bacterium (assembly GCA_038198625.1). GTDB lineage: Bacteria > Actinomycetota > Rubrobacteria > Rubrobacterales > Rubrobacteraceae > JBBPZK01. The sequence goes on along the minus strand of JBBPZT010000108.1, from coordinate 1,203 downwards.
CAACAGCGGGTTCCCATCCTGAAACGCCACATCCGGCTTTATCACCAGCACGAGGAAGGTACCGGCCATCTGGAGCAGAAAGAACGTGAGCGTCGTCCGCAAGGCCTTGCCCGTCAGAAGACCGAGTCCCACAACTATCTCCCAATAACCCAGGAACGGAACGAAAACCTCCGGCCGGAACCAGTAGACCGTATTCGCCACCAAGTCCCCGACCGGACTGCTCTCGACGACCTTCAACGCGCCGAACCACACGAACGTCAATCCCAAGGACAGCCTCAACAACAAAGCTCCATACCGGGATGTCAACGCGATCGCCGTTTCATCCAACCTGTCTACCAACTCCTGAAACTTCTCCACCGGAACACCATACCTGGATAGAAGCCCGGTCGCCCGCTCCTCCAAACTCTCAGAAAGGGCCCACACCTTCTCGCGTACCCCGGTCCGGTCCAGAATCCTGCTCTTCTGCTCTTCTAATCTCCTGGTGAGCGTCTTCAACGTGCCCGTATAACCACTCATGTTCTTCCTCCAGTCTGGCTGAACCACAATACCGTGTTACTTAGTGTAGCAATCGTATTATCAACTGTTACAACCAAAACGGCTGTAAGATGGTTAACGTGCTGACAAGCTGGTTCCGCAAAGGAGGATCAAGTGTCGAGGAACTGCTTTCTCTACGGCGATTTCTAGCACACTGGCACCCTTGAAGTAAGAGATGCATTTGCTTGATCTTTACACTTTCGTCTTGGAAGCTCAGCGGATTGCTGTATCCAGTAGAAGGCCCGCTCTCGGACTGGTGCGTCACTCGAGGCCAGGCTGGAAGCGCGGTACACGTCCTTTCCTTTTGGCGAAAGATCAAAGCAGCTCGTCCGTGATTATGACCAGACAGGAGCGCGGACGGCCCACACGCCGGGCCGAAGAATACTAACTGTGTCAGATGACGATCAGGCTCATCGGCTCCTTGCCTGTAGAGAGCCGTTTCTGAACATCGAGCGACGCCATCTCCACTACGGTCACCTCGTTCCTTCCGGTCACCGCGACGTAGCCGAAGGCGCTGTCGGGCCGGAAGGAGACGTTGGCGGTACTGCCTCCGACCTCCAGCTTCTTGATTAGTTTGCCGCTTTCGGGTTCGAGAACCGCGATCCAATCCGCCCCGAAGTGAGTGACGAAGTTGTAGCGTCCGTCGGGCGACCAGGCGGTGGTTACGGG
>JBBPZT010000107.1:0-16530 GCA_038198625.1 Rubrobacterales bacterium | reverse complement strand
TGGTCGAACGCGACGCGCGCCCTCGAAAGCCTGGGCTTTACGGACACGCTGCGGGAGATCGGCGCGCCTGTGAAGGAGGGTAGGATCCTCTCCTCCACAGGCAAGGTTATCTCTAAAGTCTCGCTAGGAAGGACCGCCGAAACGCTTTTCCTCGCCGTTCACCGGGCGGAACTGCTGTCCATTTTCCTGGGAGAACTCGGTGAAGGTACCCTGAATCTCGGCTCGGAGTGTGTCGGCTTCGGGCAGGACGACGCGGGTGTAACGGCTTATCGTCGTGATGGCGGCGAGGAGCGGGGCGATCTGCTGGTAGGCGCCGATGGGCTTAACTCCGCCGTCCGGCGGCGGCTCTTCGGCGGCTCCGGTCCACGCTACGCTGGCTACACGGCCTGGCGTGGGGTCTCGCGTTTCGAGCACGAGTTGGTCGGGCCGGGAATCGGCTTCGAGTCCTGGGGCCGCGGGCTCCGGTTCGGGTGCAACAACCTGGGAGGCGGCCGGGTGTACTGGTTCGTCAGCAAGAACGCACCGGAAGGAGAGGATAATGGTCTTAAGGATGACCGTCCCGCGCTGCTGGAGATGTTTCGCGGCTGGCACGAACCGATACCGGCCCTGATTCAGGCCACCCCGGAAGAGGACGTTCGGCGCGACGACATCTACGACCGGCCGCCCATAAAGAGTTGGGGAGAGGGGCGGGTGACCCTTCTGGGAGACGCGGCCCACCCGATGACGCCAAACCTCGCCCAGGGCGCATGCCAGGCCATCGAAGACGCGGTGGTCCTCGCGAAATGCCTGAACGGCGCCGGGAGCATGGAGGACGCCTTGAAGCTCTACGAGAAGCGGCGCGTGGGCCGGGCGGCTATGTTCGTGCGCCGCTCACGGCTCCTAGGTCGGGTCGGCCAGATGGAGAACCCGCTCGCCTGCCGGATACGCGACTCTCTCGTCGGGAGGGTGCCTGGGCGTGTACAGAGTAGGCAACTCCAACGACTCCTGGCGTACGAGCTATGAGTGAGTTCGGGAGAGAGTTGAGCCTCGACGAGTTGCCGCGACCGCCGCTCTTCGCACTGGTCGATGCGGACGACGGCTGGACCTTCGAGGAGACCGCGATCGGGGGCGAAGTCTCGAAGGTCGGCGCCCTCTTCACCACGCTGGAGATCGCCGAAGAATTCTCCAGTGCCGCAGAGGAGCACGGCATGAGCGCCTTCGCCGGTCTCCCGCCGCGAGAAATTTCTAGCTGGGAGTCGGTTGAAGCCTACGCGACTTCCGGTGAGGACTACGTGTTGGTGATATCGGCCGAAGGAGTGGGCCTGTTTTACGCCGGCGACGTGGCCCGGTACGCATCGGAGCGAGCCCTGGAACTGCCGTTTCCGCTATACGTCATGGCCGACGAGAGGGGAGATGCTCCCCTGATCTCCGTCGAGACGGGAGCTGAAGAGGAGCTGATCGTCGCCCTCTTCAGTTCTCCGGACAAAGCTCACGCTTTCCGCGAAAGAGCCGCCCATCTGGGCCTCCCGGAGACTCTCGGGACCATAGAGGATGATGACGGCCTGCGGCGTCACGCCCTTATAGCCCGCGAAGCCGGAGCCGTTTATGCTGTCCTGGATCCAGAATCCGGACCGGCGGAGGCCATGCTTCTGGAAGATTTGATCCACTGATGCCGACCCTCGGCGTGGATGTCGACTCGACCGTCTGGGACACTGCCGCCTGCGTCCGGGAAGCTGTCCTGGGAGTTACCGGCGAAGCCCTGGACGCCGCGAATACTTGTACCCGAGCACTTCGGGCCTGAAGTAAGTCTGACGGTGACCACCGGCGACAAGCTCGACGTCCTCCGCCGCATCGGGGCGTTCGGCCTGATCGACGACAAACCGGAAACCCTTATCCTCGCCGTTGAAGCCGGATTCTGGACCGCCGCCAAAATACAGCCCTGGAACGAGGCTCTCGTTACCCAAAACCCAACGTGCTCGGCTTCTCTGACTGGTGTGAAGTCCCGAAGCTGCTCCCTGCTTAACAAAAGTTAATATATTCCTTACCCTTTCGTAAGACAGGCGTGACCCTCCCGTAATCGGGCCGTGGTAGTTTGTAACAGGAATGCGAGTTGTCATGCTTCGCAGAGCCGTGGGAGGTATTGGTGATGAGACGTTTATTCGCTCTGTTGTTTGTTTCGGCGCTGGTCGTGTTGCCGGTTGGGACTGCGTCAGCGAAACCGATGGTCGCTGATACTTTGAGGGACGTGAGGTCTGGGGATCACGGTACGTACGAGCGGATGGTTCTGGACCTCGGCTCTTCTAAAGCGCCGGCTGATTACACTCCGTACTACAGTTGGGCGCGGGTCGCCGGTGGAACCGTGGTCCGGATCCAGCTTCCGACGGTTGATTCGACGCTAAAGACCGACGGTAAAGGCCTCGGCGGGGGTATCTCCCGCTACTACGTGGTCCGCGAGAAGTCCGGGGGCAGCATGTTCGTGGACGTTCACCTGAAAGATACGGCCGGGCCTGTAAACGTGTTCTATCTGAACTACCCGGGACGCATCGTTATCGACGTACCGACGGGCGGTAGCCTGAACCCTTATCCGAAGGCGGCCTTCGGCAAGAACGTCGTCCTCATGCAGCCGCGAGCCAGGTATATAGTCGGACCGGACATTTTTACGGCAGAAGGATACGGGAGGCCGTTCGAGGCAACGGGGTCCTGGCGTCTGAAAGACTCGACTGGAGCGGTCGTCTCCAGGGGATCTTACAAGACAAGTGACTGGGCCGAGACGTGGGGCCGGTTCAGCTTTAGCCTCGATTATCCGGCTTCCCTAGGCGGGTCGAGCGGCACGCTGGAGGTAGGTCGTTACTCCGCCCGGAACGGAAGCTTCGAGGGGGTTTCGGTTCCGCTGAAATTCAGGTAGGGAGTCTGGTTCCACAATCCTGTAAAATGTACGGAGCCGAGCATTCAGGAGGAGACTTTGGCGGGTAGAGGTGGGGAACCTGTAGAGAGCTTGCGCGGAGACGCGCCGAGGCTCTCCGACGCTTTCAGCCGGGGAAGGTCGGTCTCGGTTGCTGCCCGTACCGGCATAGACCTGGAAGGCTACGTCTGCGACCGGGATGATGCCGGGTTGCTCCTCGATATCCGGGACCCGAGCGGAGACCCCGACGGCTACGAGTTTCTACCCTGGTCCAGCATCGAGCGGGTTACGATCAGGGAGTAACCTCATTGGTATCAGGGTTTCACAGGAGAGAATCTTAACGTGAGGGTGTCCTGGCGCATCTTCTTGCGCAGGATCGTATTGCTCGGGACGCCTCTCGCGCTAACCATCCTGATGCTCTTCCATCCGTCACCGTACGACGACGTGATCGGGGCGCTGATCCCGATGGCGGGCTGGTGGCTTACGCTGCACGTCGTGCAGTTCGTACTGTTTGCGCTGATGGGCGCGGCGGTGTATTTGCTGGTGGATGGTCTGAAAGGGGTGGCGGCAACTATCAGCAGGCTGGCGGCGGCTGTTTTTGTCATCTTCTACGACGCCGGGGACGCCGTGGCGGGAATTGCGACCGGGATACTCGCCCAGAGCGCACAGGGTCTTCCGGTGGAGAGGCAAACCGCGCTCGCCGAGTCTATAAGGGTGATCTTTGGTGACCCGACGAAGAATTTGCTCTTCGAGGTCGGGATCCTCGCCTGGGTCATCGCGCTCGTCACGGTGGCGATCTCGCTCTATCGGGCCGGAGCGTCCCGCCTACCCCTGATATTGTTGATCCTACCGGCCCTCTTTATGAACCTCGACCATGCCTTCCCGTTCGCCTCGCTCACATTCGGGACCTTCTTGCTGATAGCGCTCTGGCTGGAGATCGACCGCTTCTCACTCCCCCGGAAAGGCATCCCGAGAAGCCATGAAGATTAGAGATGTTTTTGGAGACCTGCCGGAGATCGAAACGGAACGTCTCCTGCTCCGCAAGATGATGGCGGACGACGCCGGAGACGTGTTCGATTACGCTTCCGACCCGCAGGTCGCCCGATACGTCATATGGGACACCCATCGCTCTATAAGAGACTCCGAGAGCTTTCTGGAACTCGTCGTCGAAGGCTACCGCAACGGAGAACTTGGAAACTGGGGGATGGTGGACAAAGAGAGCGGCAAGCTCATAGGAACCTGCGGCTACGATAGCTCCTGGTCCCCGGTGCACGCCCGCGCGGAAATCGGCTACGCTCTATCCCGCCAACATTGGGGACGTGGCCTGATGCCGGAAGCGGTAACGGCCTTATTGAATTTTGGCTTCGGTCGGATGAAGCTCAACAGAATAGTCGCCCGCTGCTTCTCCCAAAACACCGCCTCCGAGAAGGTTATGCGTAAGGTTGGGATGACCTACGAGGGCACGCTCAGGGAGTATCTGTACTTGAAGGGCGATTATCAGGACCTCAAGGTCTATTCCATCTTGAGGAGCGAGTACCGGACGGGCTAGCCAGCCCATTTTAGAGCGCTCTTACTAGCGCCTCGAAGAGATGGTCCACGTCCTGTTTGGTGTTGTAGAGATGGGGCGAGACCCGCAGGCTTTCTCCTCGCACGCTGACGAAGACGTTCCGGGCGGATAGCCGGGCGGCGAGGTCGCCGGGCGCGCCGGGCCCTATCTTGAGACCGGTCATGTGTGGGGCGCGAAGCTCATCCGGTATCGTCTCCAGGCCGAGCCTCTCGGCCCTCTCCCCGATCAGGGCCGTCAGGGCGCCGATGCTCTCGGATACTTCATCTACGCCCCAGTAGAGGATCTGACGCATCGCCTCGTTCGCCATCGGGAGCAGGACGAAGTTGCTGTGCTCCCCGACGTCGTAGCGCCGGGCTCCGGGTTGGAAGCCTTCCCGGTACTCGACCAGCCGGGCGAAGTCCTCGCTCGCCTCGCGGTTGATCCAGTTGTGCTCGATCGGCACGCCCTCCCGATATTCCGGCCCCGCATACATAAACCCCAGGCTGTAAGGACCGAGCAACCACTTGTACGCCGCGCAGACCAGAAAATCCGGCCTCACTTCCGAAACGTCTAGTGGATACGCGCCGAGCGACTGGGTAGCGTCCACCACGAGCGCCGCACCGACCTCCCGGCAACGCCCGCCAACCCGTCGCAGGTCCACGAGAGAGCCGTCCGTCCAGTGACAGTTGGGCACGGCGACGGCGGCGGTGTCCCTGTCTATGTGACCGACTATCGCCTCGGTCCAGTCGTGGTCGCCGGGGCGGGACACGGTTACGAGGTCCGCGCCGCTGCTCTGCGCCAGCGCGCGCCAGGGGTAGACGTTGGACGGGAACTGCTCACCGAGCACCACTATGTTCCGGCCTTTCTCCGCCCGGACGTTTGCAGCCGCGACGGCCAGCCCGTAGCTGGCGGATGGGATTATGGCGACACCTTCCGGTTCACCGCCGATTATCCGGGCGAACAGGTCCCGGGCGACCTCCGGCTCGCGGAAGAAGTCGTCAGGGGTTATCTCCCAGGGGCTGGACTTGGCGGTGATCGCCCGCTCCCCGGCCTCCCGAACGGCGCGGAGCTGGGGCGACATGTAGGCGCAGTTGAGGTAGGCGACTCCTTCGGGGATCTCGAACAGGTCGCGCTGGGAAGGTAAGGTCATTCCGGCTTCTTTCCGGCTTCTAGAGATTTTAGAAGCCTGAGCGTGGAAATTATGGCTCCGCCGAGAACCGCCGGTATCCCGCCGCCCGGATGTACCGACGCCCCGACCCGCCAGAGCCAGGGACGCCCGCGGTCGGAGTAGCGGGGACGATGAAGGGGACCGCTCATCCAGAACGGCTTTACGGCGCCGTAGAGGGCTCCGCCGGGAGAGCCCCACCCCCCGAAGTACTGGGGATGAAGGATAGTGTGACCACCGAAATACTCCGTGACTGGCTTTGGAAGCCCGATCTTACGTGACACCCTTTCCGTCTCCCGGACGACGAAAGAGTCTTCCAATCCGTATTCCTTACCGTTGGCCGGGGCCGTGAAGAGCAGCGCCAGCGTACCCTTCTCGTTTGAGTACACTTCCCCGGGCCGGTAGTAGTTGGCGAAGGCCATCGTCTCGGCCGGCTCCACCCCGGCTTCGAGGCTCTTGTAGAGCTCCCCCGGCTCCGAGGGCAGGATGACGCCGTGGTTGGCGATACCGGCGGGCAACTCTTCCCGGAGCGCCGCATAGACCGCCACCCCGGAGCAGGAGAGCTTCTTCGGGGCCGACTTCTCGGCGGATGACAGCAACCCTTCCAACCTGCCGGAGTCGAGCCCGCCCACGACTACGTCCGCCGGATACTCGCCCCCGGAAGAGGAGACCTTGCCGGGTTCTATCCCGTGGACCGGTTCTCCGGTCCAGATCTCCACTCCGGCCCGCCGGGCCAGGCGTTCCAGAGCCAGCACTACCTCGTACACGCCCCCCTCCGGTACCCACACCCCATCTTCGGCCATGACCGCCGGCATGCTGGCGTACAGCGCCGGTGTCCGTGACGGGCCCACGCCCGCGTTCAGGGTGTGGATGGCGATGACCTCTCTCAAGCCATCCGGCAGCCACCCGAGGCTGTCGAGGTAGCTCCGCGTCGTCAGCTTCGTGCCGTAGACTCGCAGCAGCTTCACCAGGGCCGGGAGCGTCCGCCGGTCGACCGGGTCGGCGGTGAGCAGGCGCGTGACTTCCGGGCCGAGACCGCCGTGAACCTTCGCGAACCTCTCCCACGCCCCGCGCCAGGGATGTCCTTCCGGGACAGGTAGCGGGCACACTTCGTCCCGGTAGTAGTAACGTCCAACCTCGGGCAGGCGCTGGAGCCTGAGATCCGCCACCTCCGACGCTCTGCCGCCCTCTCCGGACTCGTCCCACAACCGTAGCAGTTCTTCCCACACGCCGGGGAAGGTGACGAGCGAGGGGCCAGTATCTATCCGCTGACCGTTGAGCGTGACGCGACGGCTCTTTCCTCCGAGCCAAGGGTTCGCCTCCAGCAGGGTAACCTGGTGCCCCGCGCGGCCGAGCAAGGCGGCCGATGCCAGTCCTCCGATACCGCCGCCGACGACCACCACCCGGCTCACGGGTAGGCCCCGAGCGAGAGCGCCCCGACGAGTTGCACACCGGCGACGGTCCCGGCTATGTATGGGAAGGCGATGGAGTATCTGTAGAGCCGGTGGCCGGTTTGGGGCGTCGGGTCTCTGTAGAGCGCCACGAGCAGCCCTCCGGCTATTGCGGCGTTCACGAGGGCGACCGGCAGGTTGACGAGGGCGAAACATATCGTGGCGAGCGTCCACCAGAAGCCGCTCCAGAGCACCACACCTTTCGGCTCAAGCCTTACGGCCGTAGTCGAGATGCCTACCTTTCGGTCCTCGTCCACATCCTGTACGGCGTCGAAGGTATGCTTGGCCGCGCTCCAGACCATAAGCCCCACGGCCGCGGGCCAGAGCGTGGGCTCGCCTAGCGCGAGAGGTACGAAGACGAGCGGGAAAGCGTAGGCTGCGTTGCTTAAAGAGTCGAAGTAGGGGCGGGCCTTGAAGCGGAGTGGGGGAGCCGAGTAGAAGACGAAGAGCAGAGCGTACGACAGCATCCAGAATATCGCTCCGGCAGGCAGGAATAGCAGGAAATATAAGAGGAACGGGACGTTGGCGATCAGCACTCCCCGGCGGATGACCCGGACCTCTCCGGAAGTTATGCGCGCGCCTTCGAGAGTGCCTTTGCGGGGGTTCTTGGCGTCCGTCTCCTGGTCGAAGATGTCGTTGACGCCGTAGATCAGGAGGTTGAACGGCAGCGTCAGCCAGAGGATCACGGGGAGCGCCTCCCAGCGCCAGAGGTTCCCGGTGAGCCAAACCCCGACCACGGCGGTGCCGACGGTGTTGATCCAGAGTACCGGCCTCGAAATATGCAGGAGCCGTCCAAACACGACGCTAATATATACCAGCCGCCACTCTCTAGGCTGCCTACTCTCCGCGGACCGTTCGAGGTTTCTCCAGGTAGATCATCCAGAGTCGCGGCGAGACTGCTTCCCGACGGAGTTCCGAGTAGCCTAGCCGGTGGTAGAGTCGGAGGTTGTCCTCGCTGAGATGCCCGGTGAAGATCTCGTACCGGTTCGCCGTCACGAAACGATCCTCGATCTCGCGCATCAGACGGGCTCCGAGCCCGCGCCGCCGCAGCCGGGGATGGACGATGAGCCGTCCTATGTGGCATGTCCCATCTTCCAGATGGCCCCGCACGGAGCCTATGACCTCACCCTGGAGATAGGCTGCGAGGATGAGATGTGTATCGTACTCGTGTAGAAGGTCGCCGAGTGACTGGGTTAGCGGTGGGATCTCATAGTCGTCGTAGAGTCTGGCTTCGGATTGGTAGCAGAGTAACTGTAGCCCGAGTATGTTCTCCGCATCGCTGCCGCGTGCAGGCCCTATCTCGATCTCCATGACCCGATAATACACTTGGTCTTTCTCCACGCCCATTGATGAGGAGCTGGTATCGAGGAGTGTTCGAACACGGTCTACCTGCCGCACCGCTGCCCGCTACCCCAACGGGAACTCCGGTATAAACTAGACCCGGTAAAACGACCGGGACGGTAAAGATGCAGTGGGCGACGGCCATATCGAGAAAGACGTCTTTTGGAGACGCCGTGCTGGAGTGCGTGGAGAATGTCAGCCGCGAGCTGGGTCCCGGACCCATCTCTCTGGCGCTCGCCTTCGTGACGCCCCACTTCGCCGGCTACTACTCCCGGCTGTACGAGCGCGTGGGGCGCTACCTGGAACCGGAGACTTTCGTCGGCTGCTCGGGAGGCGGCGTCATAGGCGGCGGAGAGGAGGTCGAAGGTACTCCCGCTGTCACCTTGACCGCCGCCCGGCTGCCGGGTGTCAACGTCCGGGCGCTTCACCTCACGGGTTCGTTGCCGGACCTGGATGGCCCCCCGGATGCCTGGGAGCGGCTGCTCGGCGTGCGCCGGGAAGAGGAGCCCCATTTCGTGCTGCTCGCCGACCCTTTCAGCGGCCGGCCGGAGGCGTTGCTCGCCGGGCTCGACTACGCTTTCCCGGAGGCTGCCAAAATCGGAGGTCTCGCCAGCGGCGCCGCCTCTCCGGGACTCAACGCTCTCTTCTTGAACGAGCGGGTCCACGACGAAGGGACCATCGTTCTCTCCCTGAGCGGCGACGTGGTAGTGGACACGGTAGTCGCCCAGGGTTGCCGCCCCATAGGAGCGCTGATGACAGTGACCGGCTGCCGGGGCAACGTTCTCCGGGAACTGGACGGAAAGCCCGCGCTCGAGGCTCTCCAGGAACTTTTCGCCACCCTGGATGAGCGAGACCGGCAACTCGCCGGCACGGCGCTGTTCGCCGGTATCCTAATGGACGAGTTCCGCGAGGAGCCGCAGGTGGGGGATTTTCTGATCCGTAACATAGTCGGCGTGGATCCAAACCAAAGCGCCATCGGAATCGGGGAGAACCTTCAGGAGGGGATGCGCCTCCGCTTCCACGTCCGCGACGCCGAAGCCTCCGCTGATGACCTCCACACCATGCTCACAAGCTACGACAAGACCCTCCGGGACCCCGCGAGCGTCTCCGGCGCCCTGCTCTTCTCCTGCCTCGGACGCGGTGAAGGCCTCTACGGCCAACCGAACTTCGACACTGGTATCTTCCAGGATCACCTCGGCAAGGTGCCCGTCGGCGGCTTCTTCTGCAACGGCGAAATAGGGCCCGTCGGTGGCGCCACCTTCCTCCATGGTTATACTTCCTCCTTCGGCCTCTTCCGGCCCCGCAACGGCCAAAAGCGCCCTTAACGGCAGTTTTTTGCAGCGAATATGTTACTTTTATTAAAAATTGGTTAAACTTGGCCTTCCTTTTGTTAAATGGCTGTGCTATACACGAGTACGGTTTGTCTGAGAAGTTCGAGTTGGGGGCTAGAGAATGATCCAAGAGACGGCTGTAGACACCGGGCGGGCTTTGCAGGAGAGCCGGGCCTACCGGAGCGGCTGGGAGGATGGACGTTTCGGACCGCGGAGGTCGTTCGTGGAGCACCCGGGACTTGCGAGCTGGACCGATCATGATCGCCTGGCTTACTACCGCGGCCATCGGGAAGGCCGCCGCGTACGTGAGATGCTGGGTGTAAGCTTGCTGCGCGCCTGAACCTTCCACCCGCGCAAGTGGGTTTCAAGACTATTAAAGTCCCGGTGGCTGTATTGGAGGGGGGCTCCACCACCGAGGCTACCCGATTATGAACCACTCTGGGTAAGGACCTTATATAGATCCTGTAACAGTTTGGATACAGTTGGTTGAGAAGCTGTTACGAAAGTCGTTTCGGAGCCTTTGAGGGTATTTAGAGGCGGCCGGAGCGGATGATGTCTATCAGTAGGCCGAGGCCGAGGATGGCGGCGAAGACGAACCCGATCAGGCCGAAGACGCTAACCCCGAGCAGGCGGGCGCCGGATTGGGAGAAGATCCCGAGCATCGAGGACCCTATTATGAGGGCTGCAATGAGGAGGGCGAAGACGAGCCGGTTGGCTAGTATGTCGACTTTGGAGATCAGGTCATTCAACCCCTCGTGGCGGAACTGAACCTCTATCTCGCCGTCTTTCAGCTCGTCGAGCAACTCGTGGACCTGGCGTGGATAGTCCGCGTAAGTGTTCGCCTGGGCCAGGCTCCGGGCGGCGCGGGCGGCGACCCGCCTCGGGTCCCTGAAACGGGAGACCACCTCCTCCGCGCCTTCTACCGCCGCCACTGTTCCCACGTACTCTTCGTCTCCGCCGGCGGCTCCGGTCGTCAACTCCTCGGCGGCGACCAGCGAGTGGAGCAGCAACGTGACCTCGCTCTGGAGTTCGAGGCCGCCTTTTCGCAGGGCTTCCATGGTGCTTTCCCGGACGTCCGAGAGCCGGTGCTCTCTCCAGAGTGGGCCGCCTAGAGAGCCCATAGTCTCGCGCAGCTCACGCCGGAGGTCGATCGTATTCTGTGGGACGTTGCTACCGGCGAGCGGCAGCGCGCGCACGACGCCTTCCACATCCTCGCGTCTCACGGCAGCCAGGACTTCCGCGATGCCCCGAAGCCTCTCGTCGTCCAGGGCGAATATCTCCGTTGGGTCCGCCAGCCACAACTCTCCGCCAGAGAGCGCGAACCGTTCAGGGACGGTGTCCGGTAGGAACAGTCCCTCTACCAGCGCCATCCGGATGAGAGACGAGGAGGTCCGCCGGTATTGTTCGTTCGTAAAGGGTTCCAACGAGGCGACTGCGGGCGTCTCGAAGGTAATACAGCGGTCCGTCGAATAGTCGCGGTACATCTCCGGAACCCGCACCCCGAGGGCGTCGAGGTTTCGGAGCCGGTGCAGGTTCTGGGCGGCGGAGTACATATCTCTGCGGTGGGCGACGTGGGTAGAGAACTCGGCCGCGACCTGTACGGGATCCAACGGCAGGCGCTCTCCGAGCCTCCGGCGTGTCAGCTCCGCGACCGGACGCATAGCCAGGAGGTCCCGGCGCACTCCCGGACGTGAGATCACCATCAGGGCTGGCCGTTCTCCCGGAAGCACCACCCGATGAGACTGCGTGAAGGTGCCCGTACGGGTTGGTACTTCATCGAACTCCAGGAACAGCCTTTCGAGGGTGTTGCCCAACTCCCGCTCCACGCGGGCCCTCACCTCCGCCGGAGCAGACGGCTTCACAAAGATGGACGCCCGGCCCAGTTCGGCCGCGACCTCCTGGGGCAGCAGGTCTCCCCGCGCCGAGAGAAAGCGCCCGAGTTCCGCGAAGGTGGGGCCCAGCTCCTCGAAAGAGAGCCGCAGCCTGGGACCGACCCTGCCGGTATCCGCCCTACGGCGCCGGAAAGTGAACCGCCCGCCGAACACGAACCCGAACCCGTAACGCACCCCGACCCGGGCTATACGCGTAACGCGCCGCGTCGGGCTCTGCGGGGATGCCTCTGTCGCCCGGTCCGTATCCACCTGAAAAAGCATAGCAGCAATCCGTAGCCGGCAACCGCGCGAGCCTGCCGAACGCCCTTACGGGGTGAAGTTTCATCCTGCTAAAATAGGAGAGAAACCAAGAAGAGGAGGAAGCGTGCAATACGTCCACACCTGTTATAGAGTCCTGGACCTCGACCGGAGCATAGACTTCTACACCAACAAGATCGGCCTGGAGTTGGCCCGCAAGAGCCCTGTCGGCGACGACGCCACCAACGCCTTTTTCGCTGTTCCTGGTGACTCCGAGCCCCGTCTCGAACTGACCCTCAACCACGATCAGGAAGAGCCCTACGAGCTTGGCACCGGCTACAGTCATGTCGCCTTCACCGTCGAAGACCTGGACGCCCTGGCCGAGAAGCTGGAACAGGCTGGAGACGTGGATTTCGAGAGCAAGCCTCACGCGATGGGCGGCGGGAGCACACGCCTCTTCTTCGTAAAAGACCCCGACGGCTACCGTATAGAGTTCATAGAGCGCGGCTAGTGTCCCAATAAAAGGCAGGCGGTTTCGACTGGTGAGTAGGTCGCGCCAGGAACCCCAACTCTGCTCCCTTCTCGTCGAGTGCTCCCTTATCCTCTTTGGCCTATGGGCTCCGAGGTTGTCTAGCACCACCACACTTCTTGCCCCGCCTTTAGCGTGGGCGCCAGGAAGTGCGCCACGTAGACCTCAAAGACCTCTATGTCGGTGGCATCCTGGGTTCACATCGACTCTCCCACCCCAGATAGGCCCATGGAGGCTATCTGGGGCATGCTCTTGACGCGGTTCCTGGGCACATTGCCGTAGGCTCGCTCTCCTCTGGGTGCCCAAGACCTTGGGAGAGCCATCGAAGCACAGAGCTTCCGCTCCCTTGTCGCTTTCTTTGGCTACCTTTGAATTTCAGGCAAAGAGTCTATCCGAGAACTTGTCTGCAGGGCTTGAACAAAGACGCATCTCTCCGAGGATGGGCTTGCCAATAATCACCGTTCTCAAAGGAGATGCGTCCCATGAGCAAGGCTACTACAACGAAGCAATGACGAGGCGGCCGTATCGGTTTTGGAGGAGACGGGAAGATGGCTCGGGATAGGTTTGGCGGGGTTCGTGAACACGTTCAACCCGGAGATAGTGGCCGTGGGAGGAGGCGCCTCGCGGGCTGGGGAGTTTATCCTGGAACCCGCGCGTAGGGAGGTGAGGTTGCGGGCCCGCTCCCCATCGCGAGATCTGGTAGAGATAAAGGAGGCTACTCTGGGTCCAGAGTCAGGGGTGCTAGGCGCTGCCGCGCTTGCCCGGGGTGAGGATCGAGAGTACGTGCTGAGTATGACAAAACGAGTGGCCTGACGGGGCTCACCTGGATCTCTTTTCATCCGTGCCGGCGGTCTCGTTTCTCGGACAGGTAACTTGGCTCATCTTCTATTCACTCCAGGTCTTGCGCAAGACGCGGCCCCAATTCTCGTGGGCGAGCTTTCGTAGCGACCCTTCGTCGTAGCCCCGGTCCCTGAGCGCCGACATCAGCCTCGGCAGGCCCGCTACATCACCTATCTCCTGCGAGATCAAGACTCCATCGAAGTCGGATCCGAAGCCTACCCTGTCGATCCCGACTTTCTCTACCAGGTAGTCGATCTGCCGGACCATCACCTCCAGAGGAGTGCTTGCATCCCGGGCCGCATCTTCACGCAGGAAGTTGACCGCGAAGTTGAGGCCGATCATTCCGTCGGAGGCGGCTATGGCGTCGAGCTGCGGGTCCGTGAGGTTTCGGGTGGAGGCGCAGAGGGCGTAAGCGTTGGAGTGGCTCGCTACGAGTGGAGCATCTGTGAGAGCCGCCACATCCCAGAAGCCTCGCTCATTCAGGTGGGACACATCGATCATGATGCGGAGGTTGTTGCAGGCGCGAATCAACTCCCTACCGGCTTCGGTTAGCCCCGGCCCTGTATCCGGCGAACGCTGAAAGTGCACGGCGACACCCTCGGCGAAGGCGTTCGGCCGTCCCCAGACGAGGCCCAGCGAGCACAATCCCGCCCGGTAGAGCACGTGCAGCGTGTCGAGATCGGTGTCGATCGCGTCGGCGCCCTCCATGTGAAGCACCGCCGGCATTATTCCCTCGTCCAGGCACCGCTGCAGTTCAGCGGCAGTGTGGACGACCCGGAACTTCCCATCCGAGCGATCCTCGATCCTAAACAGCGTGGCAATAGCGGCCATCGAGCGGCGCAACGCATACGCGACATCGAGTGTGGGTGGAAGACCTCTTGGGGTGCGCTTGAGCGTAGGATCTCTAGGCGAGGGGATCCAGACGGCAAAGATGCCGCCCCCGAAGCCTCCCTCCCGTGCACGGGGCAGATCCAGGTGTCCGTAGTCACCGCGCTCGAAGAATGCGCCGGATCCGCCCCCATCCGGCTCACCGAGCCTCAATAGTACATCGTTGTGACCATCGAACACGACCGGAAATACACTCCGACTCATACGAGCATCTCCCTTCCTGATGACACACTCTCATGCGATTGCAAAGCTATGACGCCAATGGCTTGGCATTGTAACTCGTAACCTGGGTTGCTCCCGATCCGGGGGTCACCCAACACCTCGCAACGTGATCTACGGACGGCGAACACTACACTAGGATCTAGGGTCTGTGACCGACAAAGACATGACGCCTCCGCCTAGATTTTGTAACATCGCGCATGTATAGGGGAAGCCGAAAGGCGCGTGAATTGGAAAGGAGAGGGTTTTGCCAGACTACGATATCGTCTTGCGAGCCTCGCGCGCGACTTCTCACCTTCCGAGTGTGACCTACAGTTGGCCGCCGGATGTTTACGCGGTTTTTAGGTTCTGATACCCTTTTGTATGGTGGAACAAAGGGAAGGAGAAATATGTTGAGTCGAACCGGGCAGCGGGCCGCGCCCGGGCAGGAATAGCGTACGCCTAGGAGGAGAGCAAGCGGGATCAGGCGAAGAGAAAGGGCTCTCAGCCAGGCCACCGGGACCATAGGCTTGGTGGATAGAGAGGACGACGAGATAGTGACGAAAGCCGAGAAAGGAGCGACACACCCGTGATCACGTTAGAAGAGGCACGGAGCATCATCTCCGCTGCCGAACAGAAAGCTGAAGAGATCGGCCAACCGATGAACGTGGCGGTGATTGATGCCGGCAGGAACCTCAAGGCCTTTGCCAGGATGGAGAAAGCCTGGCTGGGGAGTATAGACATCGCCATAAACAAGGCCTTCACCGCCGTCTCCTTCGAGATGCCAACCCAAGACCTCGCAGAGATGGCGCAATCCGGACAGCCCCTGTTCGGCATCCACACTACAAACGATGCAAACGTGGTTATTTTCGCGGGCGGCATCCCGCTGGAGCGTGACGGTGAGGTGGTCGGTGCCGTGGGCGTTAGCGGCGGCGTCGTGGAGCAGGACCAACAGGTAGCCGAGGCTGGTGTGGCCGCTTTCTAGCTTACGGAAGCTCTAGATAGGTCGAACGGAGAGCGGGGCCTGGAGCCCTGCTCTCCGTTTATGTAAGGTCGGCGAGTGTTCGAGATCGGCAATTTCTTCTAGAAGGTGCTCGCGTTGGGTACCGGCCAGTGCGACGTCAAGCGCTACAACCGTGCCCTTCGGAACTCGATCTTCGCCGGAGGCGTCAAACCGAGCTTCGTGGTCTCTCAGTAGTTGCCGCCGGCTGAAGCACCGGACGCTTATGAGCGGTTCGACAAACGCGAAGAAGGCTGTAGCAAGGTCGTCCTCAATCCGGAATCGTAAGCGGTGAGCGATAGGTCCGAAGTGGTGGGCACATTCATCCTGGTACTGTCCGGGCCGGGACGGTCGTCGCGTTGAGCCGGCCTGTTGGGAGACTGTACCAACCGGTGTCGTTCAGCGCGCTGAAGGTCGCGATCGTGCTGGTCTTCGGCTTTGCGGTCCTTACAGTGGCTGAACAATTTCTAGGCTGGCTACCTCTTAGCTCCGGCTCTCGGTGGGTCGCTGGGGGTGTTCTGCCACGAACACCCGATACGCGTGGGTGCTTCGTCAGGGTGAGAAAATGCACAGCGCACCGGGCGATTATCACAATCAGCGCGGCCGTCTTCGTGGCCAAGCCCGGTCTGTGTTATCAGGCGCTCCAGTGCGCCTTCGGCGCGAATCGCCGCAGTGTTCCCGAAGGATCGGCTACGCTTTCGCGAGCCGGGACTTGCCCACGGGAAACCAACGGATGCATTGTATCGCTCGATGCATCCGCGTGTTCGATGGGTAGCGTGTGGGAGCAGTTTGGGGAAAGGGGATTATCGGGAGAGGCTGGCTGCTTGTGCGTCTAGGGGCCGTGAGAAACGCGGCCCCTAGGCATAGTCGCAGTCCATCTCGCGGAGAGGACGCACCTGTTCGCTGGTCTGGATGCCCTCGGTGATAGGCTCCGGGGTCATCTACCTCCTGAGTGCTGGTCTCAAGGGTTTCATCTAGCTCCGCCACCTCATGAGAGGTCGTTGTGGGTGACCTGCCCCCCGAAAGCTGATCCAGCTAGTATGAGAGTCCAACAGCCCGTGGTGGGCACAAGGAGGACTTTCAGTGAAGAACAAACGACATACCCCGGAGCAGATAGTGTGCAAGCTGCGCGATGCGGAAGCCAGACTCTCCGCTAGAGCAACGATCCCGGAAGTAGCCAGGGACTTTGGCGTAAGCGAGGCGACCTTTCACCGCTGGAGGAAGCGTCACG
>JBBPZT010000106.1:0-7750 GCA_038198625.1 Rubrobacterales bacterium | reverse complement strand
CAACCATACGATCTGCCGATGAGAGCGTTCTACGGGATCTTTGGCCTTTCTGTAGAGGTTCTCCAACTCTTGTGTGCTCGCATGAGGCGACAACTCTAGTCTCTTTGGCATGCGCATAGCCTACAACCGGATTCCGTATCAGGTGTGGTCCTGGCGCCTCCTCAAGAGCAGCCAGATCACGAGCGCCAGCAACCCGGCGCCCGCCGCGATCGGCGCGACCCGCTTGAGTACGGCTTCCTGGCCCGCAGCGCCGAGATCGAACGCTTCAGGCTCTTCGGATCGGGGCCTGGACTCACGGCGCGGCGCCTCCTGTTGCGCGGCGGACTGCTCGGCTCCGGCGGCCGTTGCGTCAGCATCAGCGGCGGTTCCCCCGGCGATGACGGCGCCCTCGACAGTTCCCCCGGTGGAGGAAACGGCGCCGGGGTCACTGCTTATTATGTTGCCCAGGGATCCAGCCCCACCGATCGGCATGGCGGGCGGCGCTTCTTGCTGCTCCTGGGTGGCCGAGCCGTTCGTCTCCGCTGAGGCGGGCTGCTCTTCGGCGGCGCTGTCTCCAGCCCCGGCTCCGCCGGAGATCTCCTGCTCCAGACACTCGGCGAACCGGGTGAGCATCTTGCTCGCAACGTCCTGGGCGATGCCGCCGCGCCCGAACTGGGCGGCGCGCCCGGAGAGCTTCATGTCGGTCTCGACGTTGACCTTGGTCTGCCCGTCCTGCTCCTCCATGGTGGAGGTGATCGTCGCCGAAGCCGTTCCCTGGCCGCCGCTGCCTTTCGCGTTCAAGACCGCCCGCCAATTCTCCTTGTCGGTCTCCTCGAACTTGACAGTCCCCTTGTAAGTGGCGGTGATCGGGCCGATCTTGACCTTCATCATGCCCTTGTACTCGTCGCCGTCGGACTCTTGTATCGAGGCTCCCGGCAGACAAGGCGCAACCCTCTCCAGGTCTAGAATAACGTCCCACGCTTTCTCCAACGGCGCGCTTACCGTGAACTCGTTGTTTATCTTCATCGCGCTCTCCTCCTTTTAATAGAAAGTAAAAGCCGCATCCGTGTCACAACTTTTCTCTCACCCAATCTTATAGGTGTGCCTGCCCCCGCGCATCTTTTCCTCCAGAAGGCGCAATTCCTCCCTGGTATCCACGTCAGCCGGGTCCCCCACCGCCTCACACGGTACTCTGACGACTAGTTCGGGATGCCGCCACAAGAACGGCCTCGCCCCCACGTCTCCTTCCAACTCTTCTTCGAGAAGCTCCCACACGTCACGCGAGAAGAGCACCGGGTTACGCATTTCTCCGCCGTAGGTCGCGACCGCAACCTTCGCCCCACCCTCGAAAGCCGCGACGAGCCGCCCCACTACTGATGCCCCGACCAGCGGCTGGTCCCCGAGCAACACGATCGCCGCCCGCGCCTCCGTTCCGGACTCCTCCATTCCTGACGCGTCAGCCCTGAGCGCACCAAGCCCGGCCCGTACAGAGGTGGACTGGCCCTGTCCCCGATCCGGGTTATGGACGACGTGTACGCCGTATGGCTCGCACGCCCCGCGCATAACTTCCTCCTCTTCTCCGATCACGACGACCGTCCCATCGACCGGTGACGCTTCCAACGCGCCCAGGGTGTGCTCTATAAGAGGCTTACCGTCGAGCTGTGCTAGTAGCTTGCCTCCTCCGAAGCGGCTCGCCGCACCCGCCGCCAGCACGACCGCATGGACGCCAGATACGGGTTTTAGGGAGAGAGGTGCGTCCATCATCGTCCCTCTTTCGCGAGCGCCCCTGCGGCGTGGATCGGTCCGGACCGCTCCGTGAGCCGACCGCCCGAGTGGCCGGTACTGAGGGCGATGATCTCCGCCGCGATGGCGACCGCCGTCTCTTCCGGTGTGCGCGCTCCTATATCCAGTCCGATGGGACTGCTGATGCGCGCCAACTCCTCCCTCGAAACGCCCTCCTCCAATAGCCGCGCCGTCCTATTGTCGTGGGTCCTGCGGCTACCCATCGCCCCGATGTAACCCGCCTCCGTCCCGAGGGCCTCTTTCAAGACCGGCACATCGAACTTCGGGTCGTGGGTCAGCACGCAGATTACACTGCGCCGGTCTATCTCGGCGGTCTTTAAGAACTCGTCCGGCCAGGCGACCATCACCTCGTCGGCCGTCGGGAAACGCTCCCGCGTGGCGAATACAGGCCGCGCGTCGCAGACGATGACCCGGTAACCCAGATGCTTGCCTATCCGGGCGACCGCGCTCGCGAAGTCTATGGCTCCGAAGACGTACATCTTGGGCGGCGGGGCGAAGGACTGGACGAATACCGAGACGTCCTCCATCCGCCGCTGGCCGCGCGGACCGTAGTGACGCATCCCCGTCCGCCCACCTTCGAGCATTCCCCTCGTCGCCTCGACGACGGCCTTATCCAACTCTTCGTTACCGGCGGTGCCGAGATGGTCCTCGGGCGAGACCAGGAGCTTGCCACCCGTACCGGGGCCTTCTATAACCGTCGCGAGCGCGACGGGCGATTGTTCCCGGAGCGCCGCGTGAAGCCTGCTGAGTAGTCCGCCCACTACCAGTCCACCCGCTCGACGAAGATATGTACGATACCGCCGCACGTCAGCCCGACCCCGAAGGCCTCGTCGTCCGAGATGCCGTAGGTCACGAGCTTCGGCTCCCCCGTCTCTATGGCAACCATCGCCTCTTCGAACACGGCCGGCTCCACGCACCCGCCGCTCACCGAGCCCACGACCTGTCCGTCCTCGGAGACCGCCATCGAGGTCCCCGGACCGAGCGGTCCCGACCGCTCGACTTTCACTACAGTAGCCAGGGCCGCCCGTCTGCCTTCATCGCGCCACCCTGCTACCTTATCCAAGACCGGGTTCATCTCACGCCTCCTGTACTCCCTTTCACATTCTATCCGTCCCGTCGGGGTCCCGACGGGTCGCATCAGCGACGGCCCGGGCGAGGTCTTCCAAAGATTCGAAATTGTGGCCGGAGAGGAAGACGTCCACGTAGGGGAGCGCCGCGGCCATGCCCCCGGCGAGGGGCCTGTACGCCGGCGCCGCCTTTAGCGGGTTGACCCAGATGATCCTGTAAGCCAGACGGGAGAGACGCTGCATCTGCTCGGCGAGCACCGTCACGTCTCCCCGGTCCCAGCCATCGGAGAACACGACGATTACCGCCCCGCGGGCCATCCCCCGCTGCCCCCAGCGGTCCACGAACTCCTTGACCGCATCACCGAGCCTCGTCCCGCCGGAGAGGTCGCGCACCGCCCCGGACGCCTGCTTGAGCGCCCGGTCCGGGTCGCGGGTGGCAAGCTCGCGTGTGATCCTGGTGAGCCTCGTCCCCATCGAGAATGCCTCCAGCCGCGCCCCGGAGGCGACCCCCGCGTGCAAAAACCGCAGCAGCGCCCGGCTGTAGGAAGACATCGAGCCGGATACGTCGCAGAGCAATACGACCCTCCTGGGCTGGACCCGCGCCTTCCGGAAGTGATGCCGCAGCGCCTCACCGCCGGTACGCATCGCGCCCCGCAACGTCCGGCGCGGGTCGTGGCGTCCCCTGGCGGCGGGCTCCAACCGGCGGCTGCGACGGAGCGCGCCCGAGAGCCGCAAGTCGGCCAGCATCCGGTTGAGTTCCGCGAATTCCTCCGGCGTGTAGAGCGCGAAGTCTTTATTTCTCAGCACCTCGACCGGGCTGTAGCGGAGCATGACCGCCTCGTCCCCCGACTCGTTCTTCTCGACGGTCTCCTTCGGCGGCGCGACTGAGTCCTCGGGAATCGTGACGGATAGACGCGGCTTCTTCCTCGCGCGGGTCTTCACGTTACCGCCGCTGTCCCAGAACAGTTTGAACGCCCGATCGTAGACTTCTATGTCCTCTGGACGGGAGACGAGCGTGACGCGTCCGGCCCAGTATGCGTCGTCACGGCGACCGGGGTCCAACTCTTCCAGGGCCCGGGCGAAGCCGACAATCCGGTCCGTCCCGACACGCAGTCCCGCGCCCCGCAGGACACGTCCGAAGGCGACAGACGCGTCGAGCATCGGCGGCGCGGCGACTGTCTCCGCACCTTCAGGCACCGGCCCTATCCACCGCCGCTTTCGAGACCAACCACCATATCCATGAGGTTCATCATCTTGGCCCGTTGGTGATCCTCCCGGTACTTCAGTACGGAGCCGAGCGTGGCCTGAACGAAGCTTTCGTCCAACTTCTTCGCGCCTAGAGCAACCAGGGCCTCGGTCCAGTCCAGGGTCTCGGCGACGCCGGGCGGTTTGTAGAGGTCCATCGCGCGCATCCTCTCCGTGGCGGCGGCGACCTGGCGGGCCAGGATCTCCTCGGCCTCCGGAACCCTCAAGCGTAAGATCTCGACTTCCCGCTCGAAGCTCGGGTGCTCTATGTAATGGTAGAGGCAGCGGCGCTTGAGAGCGTCGTGGACCTCGCGGGTACGGTTGGAGGTCAGGATGGCAACCGGCGGCCTCTCGGCCACGACCGTACCAAGCTCTGGTATCGTCACCGCGAAGTCCGAGAGGATCTCCAACAGGAATGCCTCGAACTCGTCGTCCGCCCGGTCGACCTCGTCGATCAGCAGAACCGGTGGCATCGGCCCCTGGTGCTCCAGCGCCTGTAACAACGGCCGGCTGACCAAAAACTCGCGGTTGTAGAGGTCCTTTTCCAGGCTCTCCCGGTCCCCGCCACCAAGAGCCTCTGTAGCCCGGATGTGGAGGAGTTGGCGGGCGTAGTCCCACTCGTAGACGGCCTGGTAGACGTCGATGCCCTCGTAGCACTGCAACCTTATGAGTGGCGTATCCAAGATGCGGGAGAGGACCTTCGCGACTTCGGTCTTACCGACCCCGGCCTCTCCTTCGAGGAACAGCGGCCGGCCTAGCTTGAGCGCCAGGAAGATCGCCGTGGCGAGCCCTTCGTCCGCCAGGTAATCCGACTTCCGGAGCCTCTTACGAAGGTCTTCGGAAAGCGAAACGCCGGAGGGCAAAGCCCCCCGGCGTCCGTTCGGTCCTTCGCTCAACGGCTCAAGGCCTCCTCCACGGCCCTCCTGGAGAGTACCCGCGCCAGGTGCCGCCGGTACTCGGCGGAGGCGGCGATGTCCGAGGATGGGCTGGATCCCTCATCAGCGGAGCTCGTGGCCTCTGCAACGGAGCCCGGTTCCGCGCCCGAAAGCGCGCTCTCGGCGGCGCTGGCCCGAACGGGCGTCGAGCCCATGTTCGTAAGCGCGAGACGGGCTGAGCCTATGGAGCCGTTTGACTTCTCGACCACGGCGGCGACCCCGACCACGGCCCAGTCCTGGGCCCGGCGGTTGAACTTCTTGTACGACCAACCGGTGTCGGAGGAGAGCTTGGGGACCCGGACCTCGGTCAACACCTCGTCCTCGGCCAGGTCGCTCATCAGGTAGTCCTTGAAGAAGTCTCCGGCGGCCACCGTCCGTTCGCCGTTCGGGCCGCGCACTATAAAGCTGGCGTCGAGCGCCAGCAGCGTGCTCGGGAGGTCCGAGGCGGCGTCGGCGTGGGCGAGAGAACCCCCGATGGTGCCGCGATGACGAACCTGCGGGTCCCCGACGAGCGAGGCCGTGTAGGAGACGAGGCCACAGTACTCCTGAAGGATAGGGTTGTGCTCCACGTCGGTGTGGCGGGTCATAGCGCCGATGGCGAGGTGGTCACCCTCGTCCCGCACGTAGTTCAGGTCGTCGAGGCGTCCGATGTCTATGAGGACCGACGGGGCGGCGAGCCGGAGCTTCATTATGGGGAGCAGCGAGTGTCCACCCGCCAGGAGCTTGGCTTCATCACCGTGCTGGGCCAGCAGCTCCAGCGCGTGGTCGACCGACTCGGCGACCTCGTAGTCGAAGGATACGGGGATCACAGCGACTCACTTCCTTTCTCGTCGACGTTGTCCGTTGCCTGCGACGGACGACCGGAGAGGTCCGCATCGCGGGTCCCGGTGCCGTTGCCCTGGGCCTCCTGGATCGTACGCCACACGTTCCAAGGGGAGGTCGGCATGTCTATGTGCGTGACCCCGAGCGGCGAGAGCGCGTCGATCACCGAGTTGACTACCGCCGGCGGCGCCCCAATTGTCCCAGCCTCGCCCACACCCTTGACCCCCAGCGGGTTCGAGGGTGAGGGTGTAACGGTGCGCTCGAGGGTGAAGTTCGGAAGCTCCGGCGCCCCGGGGATGAGGTAGTCGACCATCGAGCCGGTGACCAGGTTCCCGTTCTCGTCGTAAACGGCTTCCTCGTATAGCGCCTGGGCGATGCCCTGGGCGAGCCCGCCGTGCAACTGACCGTCGACGATGGCCGGGTTGATGACCGGCCCGCAGTCGTCCACCGCGAAGTAGTCCCGGATCTTTGCGAAGCCCGTCTCGGTGTCTACCTCGGTGACGCAGATGTGCGCCCCGAACGGGAACGTGAAGTTCGGCGGGTCGAAGACCATGCTCTCGCTCAGGCCCGGCTCCATCCCTTCGGGGATGTTCGCCCCGAGGAACGCCGTCGCGGAGACGTCCTGGATCGAGACGTTCTGATCCGGGGAGCCCGCGACGCTGAACTTGCCGCCCTCGAACTCGAGGTCGCCCTCGGCGGCCTCAAGCATGTGCGCCGCTATCTTCTTCGCCTTGTCCACGACCTTCTGGGCCGCCAGATGCACGGCTATGCCACCGACAGCGAGGCTGCGGGAGCCGTAGGTGTCGCGGCCCATCGGGGAGATGGCCGTGTCGCCGTGCAGGACCACCACGTCATCGGGCGTAACGCCCAGGGCGTCGGCGGTGATCTGGGACCAGGAAGTCTCGTGACCCTGACCGTGGGGCGAGGTGCCGGTCGAGACCTCGACCTTGCCCGTCAGGAGCATCCGCACGCTGGCCGCCTCCCAGCCGGCGCCCCCGATCCCGAGCCCCGCGAGGGCCTTGGACGGTCCGAGACCGCAGATCTCCGTGTACGTCGCGAACCCGAGGCCGAGCTGCACGGGATCGTTGTTTTCACGCCTGCGCTTTTGCTCCTCGCGCAACCCTTCGTAGTCAGCGAGCTCTATTACTCGGTCCAGCGCAGCCTGCATGTTCATGGAATCGTACTGCAGGCCGGCCGGGGTATCGGTCGGCTCGTCGAACGGCTCGTAGAAGTTCTTGCGCCTCACCTCTGCCGGGTCCATCTCAAGCTTGCGGGCGAGGGAGTCTATTGCCCGCTCGATGGCGTAGGCAGCCTCCGGGCGTCCCGCGCCGCGGTAGGCGTCGGTTGGGGTCATGTTGGTAAAGACGCCCTTGATCTCGATCGAGAATGCACCGAAGGTGTAGACGCCGGGGAACATCCCCGCCCCGCTGACCGCGATCGCCGGTGTCAGGAGCTGCAGGTACGCGCCCATGTCGTCCAGAAGCTTCACGCGCAGGCCGAGGATGCGGCCCTCGCTCGTCGCTGCGAGCTCTATGTCCTGGATCTGGCCGCGACCGTGGATGGTCGCCAGGTAGTTCTCCGAGCGTTCCTCGACCCATTTCACGGGTACGCCGAGCCTCTTGGTAAGGACGAGGGCGATAATCTCCTCGCGGTAGATGTTTAGCTTCGAGCCGAAGCCGCCTCCTACGTCGGGGGCAACCACCCGGATCTCGTTCTCCGGTATCCCGGTGGAGAGCGAGAGCACGATCTTCGCCAGGTGGGGAACCTGCGTCGCCGAGTACACCACGTAACTGTTGTGCCCAGGCTCCTGGGTGGCGACGGTTGCCCGAGGCTCGATTGCGTTCGGGATGAGCCGCTGCTGGATGTAGCGTTCCTCGACGACCACGTCCGCCCCGCCTT
>JBBPZT010000105.1:0-19613 GCA_038198625.1 Rubrobacterales bacterium | reverse complement strand
TACCAGCCCGTCGAGACCGGGCCAGGAGAAGGCGATGGTGCCTTTGTCGAGCCAGTACCCTGGCTGGAGGTTCTCGGGCAGCCCCGGAAAGAGGTCTCCGAGTCGAGAGATGACTATGACCACGACGAGGATGATGTACGGTGACCACGCCCGCAACCCCGACACCGGAGCAGCCGCTCCAGCCTCGCTCACCTCGTCTTCCCGTGACTCTGCGACTGATTCCTCGGGCTCCTCTACCGACCCGCCCGTCAAGGTTTCTTCGGCTTCTTCGTCCTCGCCCTCGAAGCGCCACACGTTCGCCGGCCGCCAGACGCGCAGCAGCAGCACGAGGGCGGCGAGAGAGACGAGCGAGCCCAGCACGTCCACCAGGCTCGGACCTATGAAGTTGGAGACCAGAAACTGCGTAACCGCGAAGCTGAGGCCCGCGGTCAGCACGGCCGGGAAGACCTGCAGCATGCCGCGCCATCCGGCCATCACGAACACCAGGAAGCCTGGGATGATGATGGAGAAGAGCGGTAGCTGGCGGCCGACCATGGCCGCGAGGGCGTTGGTCACCTGGGGTTCGGGGGCGCCGATAAGCGGCGCCACGAGGCCGCCCAGGGCGATGACCGGGATACCTAGTGACCCGAATGCCACGGGTGCGGTGTTCGCCAGCAGGGCGATGGAGGCCGCGTAGATCGACCGGAACCCGAGACTCGCCATGATCGCCGCCGTGATCGCCACCGGAGCCCCGAAACCGGCGATCCCTTCGAGAAGCGCCCCGAACGAGAACGCGATAATGAGCGCCTGCAAACGCCGGTCGGTCGTCAGAGAAGAGAGCGAGTTCCGGACGACGTCGAAGACCCCGGTCTCGACCGTCAGGTTGTGGATGAATATGGCGTTGAGCACGATCCAGGCTATCGGCCACAGCCCGAAGGCCGCCCCGTAAGCCGTTGCCGAGATGGCGAGCCCGAAAGGCATGCCATAGACGATCAGGGCAACCAGGATAGCCGACAGTAGCGCGGCCGCGGCCGCCCAGTGGGCCGCCGTGCGCAGTATGCCAAGCATTGCGAATAGAACGATGATAGGAATCGCCGCGAAAATAGCCGAGACGAAAGTGTTTCCGATAGGTGCATAGTTTTGCACGAACTCCGAGAACATATGTAGAATTCACCCCTCCCCAGGACACCCTAAATTTTTACCCACCTGTTTTGCCGGATGGACACTACTCTAATAATTGCTCCGACGCAAGCAGCGATTCCTCGCGCGCTTCGTCACTCTTTTTACGTCTCCGCTTCGTCTCCGGACTTTCGACCAACGCCACCCGCAAGTCATTGACGTTGGTGCCCGTGGGACCGGTAACCAGCAGCGCCCCCACTGAGTGCAGCGCCGCATGGGCGTCGTTGTTCGTGAGAGCTTCCGTGGGGTCCATGCCACCTTCACGGATTGCTTCCGCCGTTGCCCCGTCGACCATCCCGCCCGCCGCGTCCGTGGAGCCGTCGTTGCCGTCGGTGTCAGCGGCGACGGCTGCCCACCCAGCGACACCTTCGAGTTCTGTTGCCAGGGCGAGCGCGAACTCCTGGTTCGGCCCGCCTGTGCCTTCTCCTCTCACGGTAACCGTCGCCTCACCGCCCGAGACGAGGGCGCACGGGGGAGGGAGTGGGTTGCCGGTCGCGAGTGACTCCCGGATCATGGCCGCGTAAACGGATGCCATGGCGCTGGCGTCCCCTGTAAACAACGAGGAGAGAATGAGCGGCTCGTAGCCGAGGTCTCCGGCCTTCCGGGCGGCTGCTTCGACCGCGTGCCTTCCGCCGCCGCAGACGACGTTCACGACGCCTTCGAAAATCGGGTCACCGGGCTTAGGTGTCTCCCCTGAAACTTCGAGCAAATCTTTCACGCTTTGGGGGGGATCTATCCCGTAGCGTTGCAACACTTTCTTCGCGTCATCGAGCTTGGTCGGGTCCGGGACGGTCGGGCCGCTGGCGATGGAGGAGGGCTCGTCACCGACCACGTCCGACAAGAGCAGCGCGAGCACCTTCGCCGGTGCGGCGCCCTGGACGAGCCTGCCGCCCTTGAGCGCGGAGACGTGCTTGCGGACGGTGTTTATCTCCCCGATCGCCGCCCCGCTCTTGAGCAGCTCCCCGGTAAGCTGTTCGAGGTCTTCTATCCCGACCGGTGGCGCCGGGTCGGCCAGAAGCGCCGAAGCCCCGCCGGAGATGAGGGCGAGCAGCAGATCCCCTTCTCCGAGAGACATCACCAACTCCTCGGCCCGCCGGGCGGCCTCCACACCGCGCTGGTCGGGCTCGGGGTGGGAGGCGAAGAAGACTTCCAGGTTTCCGGAGCCTCCATCGTGATCGTCTTTCGTAACCAGGACGCCGCCCTTGACCCTCTCTCCCAGAAGTTCCTCGGCGGCCCGGGACATGGCGCCCGCCGCCTTGCCCGCCGCGAGGATGAAGATCCTCTCCGCTTCTAACTCCTCCTCCGCGACGAGGACTTTATTTCCTTCCAGCCGCAGGTAATTCCGTATCGCTTTCTCCGGGTCCGCCGCTGTGAGGCCGGCCGAGAAGATCTCCCTCAAGTCTTTATACATGTGGGGCATTCTAATGATCCGTGCGGGCCCCTGCTCTTCGAGCCTGGTGGAAACGACTTCGAGTTCTGCTCCCAGCGTATCCACTAATCTCTCTCCGGCACGCCACCGACGATCTGTCCGACCATCTCCCTGCTTCCATCGAGGATGGGCTCATACTCGTTGATCTTGTCTATGGAGAGACCCATCGCGGCGTTTGTCTCCCGCTCGCACATGATCTCCACGAGCGCCGGAACCCGTCGCTCCTCGCTGGTCCGGACCGCCCAATCCAGGGCTTCCCGAATGTCCTCTGGCCTCTCGACCCGGCGTCCGAGCGCTCCCATCGCCTCCATGATGCCTACGTTGTCTATGCCGTAGTCGCTATCAGGGCCTTCGTAAGCGAGGTCCACGGCGAAGTTCATGTCGTACCCGAGCTCCGACTGGCGGATAAGCCCCATGTAGCCGTTGTTGAGCATGACGAGCACGTAAGGGACCTTGTACTGGACGGCGACCGCTATCTCCTCCATGAGGAACTGGAAGGAGTAGTCCCCGATAATCCCCACGACGAGGTTTTTTGGCCGGCCGAGCTTTACGCCGATGCAGGCCGGGACTTCCCAGCCGAGCGGTCCTGCCTGTCCGCAGCAGAGGTAGTGGCGCGGCTTATAGGTCTTCTGGAACTGGCCGGAGAAGATCTGGTACAGCCCGATGGCCGTCACGAAGATCGTATCTTCGTCGAAGAACTCGTTCATCTCCTTGTAGGCCCGCTGGGGCTTTACCGGCACGTTGTCGAAGTCCATCTTCCGCAGCAGTGTCGAGCGCAGTTCGCCGACCCGCCCGACCCACTCACCCGACTCCCGCTCGGAGGTCATATCTCTTGCGGTTGCGAGCATCGCTTCCAGGGCGAGCTTCGCGTCGGAGACCACTGCGAGGTCCGGCCGGAAGACACGGCCGAGCTGACGCGGATCTATGTCTATGTGGATGAACTTCCTGTCTCCCCGGTACACGTCGAGGTCTCCGGTGTGCCGGTCGGCCCAGCGATTCCCGATCCCAACGACCAGGTCACTCTCCAGGAGGAGCGCGTTCGCGTAGCGCTGCTGGGTCTGCAACCCGACCGTGCCCATGTGTAGCGGATGGTCTTCGTTGATGGTCCCCTTGCCCATGTAAGTCGGGCTTACCGGAACCTGCAGGTACTCGGCGAGCTTCACCAGTTCCTCGGAGGCATCGGCGATTATGACCCCGCCGCCCGGCATCAGGACGGGCCGCTCTGCTTCCAGGATCATCTCCACGGCCCGCCGGATGGCGTTCGGGTTTGGCTCGGGTTTCGCGAACGGCAGCGGGCCGCCGCGCCGCGCGTCGAAATCCACCTCTACATCCGCTTTCTGGACGTCTAGCGGCAGGTCTATGAGCACCGGCCCCGGACGGCCTTCTTGCGCCACCCGGAACGCTTCCCGGAAGGTCCAGACGAGCTGGGCCGGTTCTTTTACCTGGAACGCCCACTTGGTCACCGGTTTCGCTATCTCCACGATATCGACCGCCTGGAAGGCTTCCTTGTGCAGGACGGTGGTGGGCGCCTGGCCGGTTATGCAGATCTGGGGTATAGAGTCGGCCATGCAAGTGTAGAGGCCGGTGATCATGTTGGTTCCCGCCGGCCCCGAGGTCCCTATGTTGATACCGACCTTACCCGTTACCCGCGTGTACCCATCAGCCGCGTGCGTCCCGCCCTCCTCGTGCCGCACGGAGTAGTGTTTTATCTGCTCCGACGCGCTAAGAGCCTTGTATAAGGGCAGGATCGCCGCTCCCGGTACACCGAAGACGACCTCTACCCCTTCGTCTTCCATGACCTTGACCACCGCGTCCATCACGTTCATCCGGGACATCAGAGAGACCTTCCTTTCCACTTTCCCCAATAGTCGCTGCTTGGATAGATTGTTTCATGAGGCGCTCGAATAGAGCAAGGAAGGTTTTCCACGATGTGAAAAATTTCGTCAGGGCCTACTGTAGCAAGGTGGATTTTACGGTATTCTGCGGGTGATGGTTCCTCGCGAGGCGGGTGGGTGAGCATGGTTGAATCGAAATCCCGGAGCGCTGGTGTGCAGTCGGTTGAGAGGTCTCCGGACATCCTGGAGTTTCTGAGCCGGTCGGAGGATGAGTTGGGGGTTAGTGAGATCGGGGCCGCCACCGGGTTGTCCGCCGGGACGGTGCACCGTTTACTCTCCACGCTTGGTTCCAGGGGTTACGTCCACCGCAACGGTGAGACGAGGAAGTACGGGCTCGGTTTGAAGTCTCTTAGCATGGCGATCACCGCCCGGGAGATGCTTGGTCCGCTCTCCTTGCCGTTTCTGGGAGAGCTTGCGGAGGTTAGCCGGGAGACGGCTAACCTGGCGATCATGGAGCAGAACTCCGCGATGTACATTGAGCAGGTCGCGCCGAAGACGAGGATGTTGAGGATCTTTACCGAGCCGGGAAACCGGGTACCGCTTCACTCCTGCGGGACGGGCAAGGTCTTGCTGGCGTACCAACCACCGCGCCTGCTGGAGTTCGTGATCGGGCGTTCCGGCCTGCCACGACACACCGTTACGACCATAACGGAGCCTTCCCAACTACGGGACGAGCTTCGCCACATCCGCCGCCGGGGCTACGCACTGGACTATGGGGAGCAGGAGGATGGGGTCCGCTGCCTCGCCGCCCCCGTCTTCGGACCGGACGGGGAGATCTTCGCCTCCATCAGCCTCTCCGGCCCCGCCAGCCGGCTCGAAGGCCGGAGGATAGAAGAGCTGGTACCACACATAAAACGCATCGCTGCCGCCCTCTCGGAAGCATTCGAGTCGTCTTGAGCAGGCGTGTATACGCCGGTTTTCCACAATGCGGAACAAGGTATTTAACGGGTGCCGGGATTATGCTAACAAGTACGCAGGGATACAAGTATCGTCGGAGGGCGATCCGAGCGGGAGGTGCCGGTTAGGGTGAAATTCAGCGCGAACGTCTCGATATTGTTCAAGGAGGTCTCGCTTTTGGAGCGTTTCGGACGGGCGGCGGAAGCCGGGTTCGGGGCGGTCGAGTTCTGGTGGCCTTCGGGCGAGGACCTGGGAGAGGTCGAGAAGGCCGTGAAAGACGCTGGTGTATCAGTGGCACTCTTCAACTTCGACGCGGGAGACATGCCGGGCGGAGAGCGGGGCCTGGTGAGCGACCCGGGGCGCGGGGAGCAGTTCCGGGAGAACGTGCCGGTGGCTCTGGAACTGGCGAGGTCTCTCGGCTGTGGGAGGATGAATATCCTGCTTGGTCACGAGGTCGAGGGGATGAAACGGGAGGAGCAGCTAGACCTGGCGCGTGAGAACGTACGTTTCGCGGCGGACGCCGCGCGGGACGTCGGCGTTGATGTGGTAGTCGAGGCGGTCAATACCTTCGAGAACGGACCCTACCTCGTATACACGACGGATGAGGCCGTCGGGTTCGTGAATAACCTGCAACGTAACAATGTTACGATACAACACGACTTCTATCACATGCAGCGGATGGAGGGGAATTTGGTGGCGAACCTGCGGGAGAACATCGGTTCGATCGGTCACGTCCAGGTCGCCGACTCGCCGGGGCGTGGGGAGCCTGGGACGGGGGAGATCCACTATCCGTTCGTACTCGGTGTTCTGGAAGAGTTGGGCTACGACGGTTACGTGGGCCTGGAGTACAACCCGACTACGCAGACTATAGAGGAGAGCCTTGACTGGTTACCGAAAGAGCTGCGGAGCAAGGACGCATCGGTCTCCGAACTGCGCATCTACGGAAAGTGAGGGAATGCGATGGCTGAGAAAGTAGGGTTTATAGGGCTCGGGATCATGGGCGGGCCGATGGCGAAGAACCTCATGGAGGCGGGCCACGAGTTGGTCCTCTACAACCGCACCCGCGAGAAAGCGGAGGAACTAGCCGGGGACGGCACGGAGGTGGTCGGTAGCCCGAAAGAGGTCGCCGAGCAAAGCGACATAATTATCACCATGCTACCCGACTCTCCGCAGGTCGAGGAGGTGTTGACTGGGAAAGACGGGGTGCTCGCGGGAATAAAAGAAGGCGCCCTCATCGTGGACATGAGCACCATCTCGCCGGTCGTTACGAGGGAGTTGGCGGAGCAGGTGGAAGAGCGCGGTGCTTCGTTGTTGGATGCTCCTGTGTCCGGCGGGGATGTGGGGGCGAAGCAGGGGGCGCTCTCGATCATGGTCGGTGGGAGCGAGGAGGACTTCGGGCGGGCGGAGCCGCTGTTCGACGTGATGGGCAAGGTCGCCACCCTCGTCGGCCCGGTTGGGGCCGGGCAGACGGCCAAGGCGTGCAACCAGATCGTGGTGGCGCTCAACATCGAGGCGCTCTCGGAGGCGCTGGTGCTAGGCTCGAAGGCTGGTGTGGACCCGGCGAAGATACTGGATGCCATCTCCGGGGGGCTGGCCGGTAGCGCGGTGATGGAGGCCAAGCGGGAGAAGATGCTGGGCCACGACTTCGACCCGGGCTTTAGGATAGAATTGCATCACAAGGATCTGGGGATAGCATTGGCGGCGGGCAGGGA
This sequence comes from Rubrobacterales bacterium, assembly GCA_038198625.1. Classification (GTDB taxonomy): domain Bacteria; phylum Actinomycetota; class Rubrobacteria; order Rubrobacterales; family Rubrobacteraceae; genus JBBPZK01. Next base: position 12,522 of record JBBPZT010000105.1, on the reverse strand, counting down.
GTATGGGGTATCCCTTCCGGTTACGGCTATAGTGGATCAGATGTTAGAGTCATTAAAAGCCAAGGGGCGGGGCGACAGGGACCACTCGGCGGTGCTCACCCTGTTGGAGGACCTCGCGCAGCACGAGATAGGGAAAGGGAGCTAGGCTTATGGAGCGGGAGCGGCTCGTAGATACGATGGAGTCCATCCTCGGGCCTGAGGGGGTGATCCACGAACACGAGCAGCTCCGCACCTACGAGTGTGACGGCTTGATGAACTATCGCGTCATCCCGGAACTGGTCGTCTTGCCCGAGAGCGGAGATCAAGTCCAGCAGGTCGTCAAGGTCTGCTACGACGAGGGAATTCCTTTCGTGGCGCGGGGCTCTGGTACCGGACTCTCCGGTGGGGCCTTGCCGGTCAAATCGGGCGTACTCATCGTAATGTCCAGGATGAAGCACATCCTGGAGGTGGATGTCCCGAACCAGCGGGTCGTCGTCGAACCGGGGGTTATAAACGTTTGGGTCAGCCAGGAGGTCGCGGACGAGGGCTACTTCTACGCCCCGGACCCGGCCAGTCAGATCGTCTCCTCGATCGGCGGGAACATGGCCGAGAACTCGGGCGGCGTCCACTGTTTGAAGTACGGCTTCACGACGAACCACGTCATGGGCGCCGAGGTAGTTCTGCCGGATGGTTCCGTGGCCCATCTTGGTGGCGGACGCGCCCCCGACGCCCCAGGCTACGACTTGCTCGGGGCTTTCGTCGGTTCCGAGGGGACTTTAGGGATAGCCACCAGGATCACGCTGAGGATAGTGCCGACCCCCGAATCGGTTAGGACCCTGCTCGCGGCCTTCGATGACACCGAGGGAGCCGGCGGGGCGGTCTCGGGGATTATCGGTGAGGGGATCGTTCCGGCGGCGGTCGAGATGATGGACGCCCTGACCATAGAGGCGGTCGAGGCGGCGGTACATCCGAACCTGCCGGACGCGGGGGCGGTGCTGGTCATAGAGCTAGACGGTCCGGAGGCGGAGGTCGAGGAGCAGTTCGGTCGGGTCAAGGAGATCTGCCAGGAGAACGAGGCCACGGAGATACGGGTGGCCGAGGACGACGTGGAGCGGGCGCTGTTCTGGAAGGCTCGCAAGGCCGCCTTCGGGGCGATGGGTCGCATCTCGAACGACTACTACGTCCAGGACGGGGTGATACCGCGCACGGCGCTCGCGGAGGTGATGAAGAAGATCTCCGACCTGAGCGACGAGTACGGTTTCCGGGTTGCGAACGTCTTCCACGCCGGGGACGGCAACCTCCACCCGCTGGTCCTCTACAACGGCAACAACCCCGGTGAGGCCGAGAAGGCCGAGGAGTTGGCCGGGGAGATAGTCTTCGCCTGCCTGGAGCATGGCGGCTCGCTTACAGGCGAGCACGGCATCGGGGAGGACAAAAAGAAGTACATGCCGAAGATGTTCACCGAGGACGACATGAACGTGATGCAGCTACTAAGGTGCGCCTTCGACCCGCACCAGATCTGCAACCCTGGCAAGATCTTCCCGACCCCGCGTCTCTGTGGCGAACGTCCCGGACCTTTCCACATGCACCCTATACAAAAAGCCGGCCTCGCGGAGAACTTCTAATGGATACGAAGAAAGTCTCGATCGAGGAACTTCAAGAAGTAGTAGGCGAAGACAACGCCCGCGAGGCGGGCGCCGAGGATGCCGTGGAGGGAGTCGAGCCCTCGTTTGTGGTCGAGCCGGGCTCCGTGGAGGAGTTGAGCGCGCTCATGAAGCTCGCCGCCCGCGAGGAATTGGCTGTCGCCCCGAGGGGCGGTGGGACGAAGACACACCTCGGCGAGCCGCCACGAGAGCTGGACCTCGTCGTGAGCATGGCGCGGATGGATGAGATCATCGAACACGTCCCCGGCGACCAGATAGCGAGGGTGCAGGCCGGGGTGAAGCTCCGGGACCTGCAGGAGAAACTCTCCGAGGCAAACCAGATGCTCGGCCTCGACCCACCGGAGGCCGCGGCCGGGGCGACAATCGGCGGCATCATCGCGGCCAACTCATCCGGTCCGCTGCGGTTACGCTACGGGACGGTGCGAGACCTGATCATCGGCATAACCGTCGTCCTCTCCGATGGGACGGTCGCGAAGGCGGGCGGCAAGGTCGTAAAAAACGTCGCCGGGTACGACCTGGGCAAGCTTTTCTCCGGCTCGATGGGAACTTTAGGCATCATCGCCGACGCCAACTTCCGGCTACACCCGATCCCGGAGGTTGCAAGAACGGTCGCCGTGAACCTGGAGAGCCCGCAGGCTGCCGGTGAAGCGAGCCAGACTATCCTTCACTCCAAGATCATGCCGAGCGCCTGCGAACTTCGCTGGAGCGGAGAGAATAAACAGCTCACGGTCCTCCTGGAGAGCATCCCCGGCGGCATCGAGGCGAAGCTCGAAGCGGCCTCGTTCCTACTCAAGTCTTTCGGTGATGTACAGGTTCTGGAGGAAGAAGAAACAGATGCTCCGGGTGCTCTGTCCGAATTCGGGGAAGATGAGGTGGAGGTCAAGATCGGGGCCCCACCGGCGGAGCTTGCGGGGGTCCTCGAATCGGTCCTCGGGGCCGCCGAACGCGGGGGCGTCGAAGCGAGCGTCACGGGACACGCGGCGACCGGGGTTACTTTCGTCCGGTTCACTGGCGGTACGGACGCCGAGGCGGATGCCGGGGCAGAGCTGGTGGAGGAGCTGCGTGAGATCTGGTCGAGGAGGGGTGGGAGCGTCGTGCTCCAGAGGTCTCCTCTTGGACTGAAACGTAAGGTTGGGGTGTGGGGTCCGGGCGGGGATTCCGTCGGGCTCATGCGCCGGGTAAAGGACAAGTTCGATGCCCGGGGAGTACTGAACCCCGGCAGGTTCGTGGGAGGTATCTAGTGACGGAGCGCAACGGTAGCAACGACCGCTACGACGCGAGCGCCGCCAGCGAGCGGCGGGAAGATGAGGGCACGCCTCGCGAAAACGCGATGGCGAACGCCATCGGCGCCGGGAGCCCCGAGGACGTGGGACAGGGTGTGGGCGACGCGAGTAGCCTGGCGGCTGAGGCGACCGTCGGGGCCGGGCGGCGCGAGACCGGCGTGATCTCCTTCCCGGCCTTTGACGCCCACCACCCGCCGGATAAAGACCTCGTGGATGACTGTGTTCACTGCGGTTTCTGCCTGCCGACGTGCCCGACCTACGTCCTCTTTGGGGAGGAGATGGATTCTCCTCGGGGACGCATCTACCTGATGAACAAGGGTCTCACCGAGGAGCCGATGAACGATCAGATGGTCCGTCACTTCGACCTGTGCCTCGGATGCATGGCGTGCGTGACGGCGTGTCCTTCGGGCGTTCAGTACGACAAGCTCATCGAGGCGACGCGCGGGCAGGTCGAGCGTCGCCACGAACGGGCGCCGGAGGACAAGGCTTTCCGGGAGATGATCTTCCAGTTCTTCCCCTACCCGAACCGGCTGCGCGTCGTCGCCGCCCCGATGCGCCTCTACCAGAAGTTCGGCATCGGCAACAAGCTTCGCAAGGCCGGGATCATGCAACGTATCCCCGCCCGGATGCGGGCCATGGAAGCCCTCCTGCCGGAGGTGCCGAAGGAGGAGAAGATCCCCGAGGTAACGCCCCCGATCGGCGAGAAGCGGGCTCGGGTCGGTGTCCTGACAGGCTGCGTCCAGAGGGTTTTCTTCTCCCCGGCAAACGCCGCCACCGTGCGGGTGCTCGCCGCCGAGGGGTGCGAGATCGTCGCCCCGAAGCAGGGCTGTTGCGGAGCCCTCTCGACCCACGCCGGACGCGAGGAAGAGTCACTCAACTTCGCCCGCAAGACGATAGAGACCTTCGAGCGGGAGAACCTGGACTACGTGATAGTCAACGCCGCCGGGTGCGGCTCGACGATGAAGGAGTACGGGCACTTGCTGCGTGACGACCCGGAGTATGCTGAGAGGGCGAAGGAGTTCTCCTCGAAGGTGCGGGACGTTTCCGAGTTCTTGCAGCAACTCGGTCCCAGGGCCGAGCGGAACCCTCTACCCGTCACGGCGGCCTACCACGACGCCTGCCACCTGGCGCACGCCCAGGGCATCCGCAAGCAACCGCGCCAGACCCTGAAGCAGATACCAGGCATGGACGTGAAGGAGATCAGGGAGGCTGAGATCTGCTGCGGTTCGGCCGGCATCTACAACATGGTCGAGCCCGAGCCGGCCGAAGAGCTTGGCAAGCGCAAGGCCCAGAACATCATTAACACCGGTGCGCAGATGATCGTCACCTCCAATCCCGGCTGCATGCTCCAGATCCAGGCGTCACTCAAGAAGATGGGCCACGCCGAGTTGCCGATGGCCCACCCGATGGAGGTTCTCGACGCCTCCATCCGCGGCGAACCGGTCGAGACGTTGCTGGGTTAGTTGCCACCTTTCCACACCAGGCGGGACGCTTCTATGAGGGAGGGACGTTTGCCGTACATGAGGACGCCGATGCGGTAGATCCTGGCCGCCGCCCAGGTCGCCACCGCGACCGTGGCCGAGAGCAGCAGGAGGGAGAGCGCGACCTGCCAAGCTGGAGGAGAGCCCAGCACCGCGCGGGCGAACACTACCAGCGGGGAGAAAAAGGGGATGAACGAGCCCACGACGGCGGGCGTACCGTTCGGGTTCGCCATCGCGACGAAGGTGAGTACAAAACCGCCCATCAGCAGCATGAAGACCGGCATCATGGACTGTTGGGCGTCTTCGGTGCGGCTGAGCAAGGACCCCAGACCCGCGAGCATCGCGGCGTAGAGCAGGAAACCCAAGACGAAACAGAGCGCGAAGAGCAGCAGGACGCCAGGAGAAACGGCGGCGAGATCCGCGCCCCGGTCGCTGCCCTGCCCGCTGCGGAGCCGGTCTATTAGCAGCGCGATCAGGCCGGCGGCGATCCAGACTGCATACTGGGTGAGTCCCAGGAGCCCGACGCCCAGGATCTTGCCGGTCATCTGGTCCAAGGGCCGTACCGAGGCCGTCATGATCTCGGTGATCCGGGAGCTCTTCTCCCCGATGACGCTCATCGCGACCATGTTTCCGTACTGGACGACAGTCAGGTACAGCATGAAGACGAGCACGTAGACGAGCCAGAACCTGGTCTGAAACTCCTGTCCGGTCGGCGCGCCTCCCGTCGCCTCGACCCGCAACGATGCCGGGGCGAACACACCCGCTATCTTCTGGTTGTCGAGACCGAGACCTCGCAAGCGCTGTTCTGCCGCGATGCTGGAGAGCGCACCACGGAGCTTGTCCGCCTCGGTGCCTGGTTGCGGGCTACGATAGACAAAAGAAGTCTCCTTGCCGCCGGAAGAGGGGATCAGGGCTCCTTCGTACTCTCCATTCTTTACGCCTTTCTCGGCGCTACTCTTGGACTGTACGGCGACGATTTTGGTCTGGGGTTCGCCGTTGGGGAGCTTGCCGGGCAGGGCGTTCCGGAGCGTGGGGGAGAGGTTCTTGCCGGGGTCCACGACAGCGACGGTGCCTCCTCCGGTCGCGGACTGGATGCTGTTCAGTATCGTCGGGGCGAAGGCGAGGCCCAGGATCAGAACGAAGCCTATCGCCGTCGTCACCCTGAAGCTCGTTGCCCGTACCCGCTGGCGATACTCCCGGAGAACTATAAGCCCGATGTTACCCACGGTCTCCAACCTCCTTTATAAAGATCTGACGCAGAGAAGGCTCGACCTCCTCGAAATGCCGCACCCTTCCGATATCGACGGCTTCTTTAAGGACCTCCTCCGGCTCCACGCCGTTCGGTGACAGTTCCAGATACTCCGGGTGCTCGTCCAGGACTTCGAGCCCTGGGAACCGCCCCACGAGTGAGGCCGCGTCGCCGTCGAAGCCGAGGCGGAGCTTCCGTTCGCGGTTGTGACGCCTGCGGAGTTCCTTGAGAGGCCCGGCGAAAGCCAGCTCCGAGCGGTGGATCAGGGCGACACCCTCACACAGTTCCTCGGCCCGCTCCATATCGTGCGTACTCAGGAGCAAGGTCGTGCCGCGCTCTTTGAGCTCGACGATCACACCCTTCAAGAGTTCGTTGTTCACCGGGTCGAGGCCGGAGAAGGGCTCGTCCAGGATCAGGAACTCCGGCTCGTGCAAGATCGCCGAGACGAACTGGATCTTCTGCTGGTTCCCCTTTGAAAGCTCCCGCAGAAACCTGTCCCGGTACTCTGAAACCCTGAAACGTTCCAGCCAGGAGCCGGCGCTCTTCTCGGCCGCGGTCCGGGAGAGCCCCCGGAGCCTCGCGAAGAATACGAGCTGCTCACCGACTTTCATATCCGTGTACAGGCCGCGCTCCTCCGGCAGGTAGCCGAAGGACTTTTTGGAGACCCCGGCGGCCGGTTCTCCGCGCCACGTTATGCGCCCCTCGTCGGGCCGGATGATGTCCAGGATCATGCGCACCGTCGTTGTTTTTCCCGCGCCGTTGGCCCCGAGCAGGCCGAAGATACGACCCTCGGGCACCTCGAAACTGAGGTCGTCCACGGCCACGTTCCCGGCGTAGGATTTGCTTACTTTCTCGATGGAGAGCATCTATCTCGGACCTCCTAGAGTTTGAAACTCATATCAACCAACACCCGTACCAGCACGAAGATGAGCACGTTGTTCACCGCGTGCGCCCCCGATGATCTGTAGCACCAGGTAAGATGCTAGGGCGACCGCGACCTCCGGGCCGTCGATCCAGGCGTTTCTCCCCATCCTACTCTCCGCTCCGCTCGCGTTCTCCATAACTTTTGTCTTTTCGTTCATCTCTTCCCCCCTTTCTGTGCATCGCTCACGTTCTGCCAACCGTTTCTTTGTCCTCGGGGGTTCCGCGCATCAGGTGCGCCAGGATCTCTTCCAAGTCTAGAGGTCCAGATCGCACGACCTCTATACTCTGTTCTTCCAGTGCGGTCATGGCGGCCTCAGGTGAGTTGGTCACGATCCGGGTCGGAGTACCGTTCTCTACGCTAACGAGACCGGGAATGCCGTTCTCCGGAACCTGGTATACCCACAAAGTCTTCCACTGTTCGAGCAACGCGTCTTTCTCGTAGAAGCCGAGGAAGTGTCCGCCGTCCAGGAAAGCTACATAGTCCGCGACGCGGCGGACCTCATCCATGACGTGGGTTGCGAAGAGGACGGTACGTTCTCCAGCCTCCAAGAAAGTGGAGATCTCCTCCAGCATTATCCGGCGGGCGAAGGGGTCTACGCTATCTGTCGGTTCGTCGAGCAGGAGAAGGTCCGGATTGCGGGCGACGGCGAGGGTGAACGTCAACCGTCGCTGCATGCCTTTGGAGAGCTTGTCGAAGCGTTTTTTGGCATTTATCTCGAAGCGCCGCAAGAGATTCGCGTATAGCTCTTCGTTCCATTTCGGATACCAGTGAGAGACGAAAGAGCCGAGATCGGCGGCGGTCATCTCGTCGTGGCCGGTCGAGATGTCCGGGACGTATCCTATGCGGCGTTTTATCTCTACCTCGCCCTCCGGGTATCGGTCTCCGAAGATTTCGATCTCGCCGGAGTCCGGCTGCGAGAGGCCTATCATCATCCTGAAGAGCGTGCTCTTCCCACTCCCGTTCGGCCCGACGATCGCCACGACGTAGCCGGGCTCGACTTCCAGGTCCAGCGGTCCCAGTGTGAAGCCCTCATAAGACTTGACGAGGTTTTTCAGAGAGATCACGTTCCGTTCACTCCGCTGCTCGTACACCGGCGCTCCTTTCCTCCAACACTCTCTCGAACATCCTTTGCAACTCCGTACCCGAGTAGCCCGCTCGCCGTCCGGCCTCGGCGGCTTCTCGCAGGGCGATGACGACAGGTTCGCGGCGATGGAGTTTCATAGCTTCTTCCCCGATCTCCGCAACGACCGTGCCCATGCCCTGGCGGGTGCGGAGAAAACCCTCATTCTCCAGGTCTTGGTAGGCGCGACGGGTGGTTATAACGCTGCACGCCAACTCCTTTGCCAACCCGCGGACGGATGGCAGGCGCGTGCCGGCCGGGAGTTGTCCGCTCAGGATGAAGTCCTTGAGTTGGGCTTCGATCTGACGGTACATCGGCTCCGGGTCGTCCATCGAGATCCGGATCGGTACCCGCGCCGCTTCGCCGTTCGCGCTCAACCCGATAGCTCCCTGCGTTCGATCCTTCGCATGGTAGCTCGCGCCCAGAGGGAAAACCCGGTAGTGCCCGCGATGATCGCCAGTACTGCGGGCAGTGCCCCATACGCCTCCACGAGGTAGATCATCCTAGTTACGATCCGGGGGTTGAAAAGCCACTCCAGCATGAAGAGGAGAGGCAGAGTACAACCAACGATTCCAAACACTATCCAGTTGAAGATCCTGCCGTGAAGGCCAAACTCCGCGTACGACCAGGCTCCTCCAAAGAAGATCGCGTATCCGACCCAAACTCCCGCGAAGGCGAGGTAGCCTCCAGGCCCGAGCTGTTGCGATAGCTGACCTCCGAAAGACCAGGATAGAAAGTAGACAGTTGAGAAGCCGACAAGCGAGTTGAAGATCAAGGCTAGTATCATGGCCAATATCCGGCTAGCTACTATCTCTCCGGTGGAGATGGGTAAGCTTCGCAGGAAGTGGAGCCGCCTGGAGAAAATATCTACCCACGAATAGAGATATTTTCTCGACAGCGAGTTGATGGCAAAAATCGAGAGCGCGAAGATAAAGAACACGTCTAGCGCGGCATCTTCGGCCCTGTTCGCCGGAGCGCCAATCTGCAAGTCATTCGACATGAGGACGGCGAGAACCCCAAATACCAACCCGAAGAGAGCAATGATGAGGTAGGAGAGCCAGTTCCTGCGTACCTCCCTTACAGCCAGCCACCGCGTTTTGGCAAGGGGCATAGTGTTTCTGTCTCCTAGCTCTCTCATGCCGAAAGATCCCTCCTTTTCAACCGGCGTTCGGTAGCCAAACCCCAGAGCAAAAAGCTGATTCCCCCGGCCAAGAGAACGACCAGCGCCGAGAGCGGACCGTAGCTCTTCGCCAGATCCATAGCCGTCGAGACGATCCCGACGCCGATTATCCAGTCCATCGTTCCTATAGCGAAAAATAAGAAGAGCAGAAAGCTGAGAATGGACCACGAATCTCCCCTCTTTAAGAAAGACAGCCACGTGTACAGATAGAAGCCGCCCGAGAAGAGCGCATAGCCGATCCAGATGAGCACGAACCACAGGTACTCAACCGGCCCCAACCTATCGCTGAGCGACGAGGAGAGCAGGTAAGGCGGTAGAAAGAAAAGCGGCGATGTAACAGCCAGGCTCGACATCATGACCAGCGCCCGGCTAGCCACCAGCTCGCGGGCCGAGATCGGCAAGCTTCTCAAGAACGCCAGCCTACGCGTCATGTTGTCCTTCGTGAAACGGGACGCGTAGTCCCGGTTGAATACGAAGTTGATCGTCAGCGCCGGACACATTGCTAGAAACCAGAGATCAAGCACCGATCCACCAACCGCCTCCTCCACCCATCCCTTTCCGGAGCCTTGGAGACCATAGAGAACCATCGTGTAAAGTCCCGCCAGCAGGGCCGCGAGACCCGTAGACGGATACGAGAGCCGGTTGCGGCGGATGTTCTCCGCAGAGAGCCACCGGACGTTGCGCCAGGTCGATCCCGGATCGCTTTCTCTACTTCCGGCCGTAGCTGACTTCGCCTTCGTGCCTGCACTCACTATAACTCCTTACAGAAGCTTTTTAATGCTGTGTATATTCACTATACACAGCAGGTGTGTGGTGGTCAAGGGGTTTCTGCGGAAAGGTCTGTTGGAGAGCGCTACGTGCTAACGAGGGACTCGCTGCGTTAAGATGGTGAGGATGAGTTTGTTTCGTTCCATTCTGTCTGTTCCCGCATCGAACAAGAGGATGGTCGAGAAAGCTCTCGCGTCGGAGGCGGACGCGGTCTTTCTCGACCTTGAAGACGCTGTTGCCCCGGCCGAGAAGCCGGCTGCTCGCGGAGAGGTCATTCGCGCGGTGAGGGAGTTGGATTGGCGTGGTAGACGTGCCGTGTACCGCATGAACGCTCTGGATACGGGGTACTTCTACCGCGATTTGATCGAGGTGGTAGAGGGAGCCGGTGAGGGCCTCGGCGCCGTACTAGTACCCAAGGTGGAACGCCCCGGAGATCTTTACTTGGTAGATACGTTGTTGCGGAGCGTCGAGTCGAACGCGGGCCTCGAACCGGGGAAGATAAAGCTCGAAGCCCAGATAGAGAGCGCCGGGGGACTGGTGAACGTGGATTCTGTAGCCCGCGCCACGGAACGTCTCGAAGCCCTGCACTTCGGTCCCGGCGACTACGCGGCGAGCGTTCGGATGCCCCAGACGAGCATCGGCATGATGGATGAATGGGACGAGGTTTACCCTGGAGACCGTTTCCACTACGCTATGCAGCGCATCGTGGTCGCAGCCCGCGCCGCCGGCCTGCGGGCGATCGACGGCCCCGTGGCGGACTACCGGGACGAGGAAGGGCTTCGAAAGAGTTGCCGGCGTGCCCGCTCCCTGGGTTTCGATGGCAAGTGGTGCATCCACCCGGCCCAGATAGAGGTGGTCAACGAGGTCTTCTCGCCCACCAGGAAAGAGATCGAGTGGTCGGAGAAGGTGGTGGCCGCGTACGAGGAGGCGGGTGCCGCCGGGTTGGGTTCGATCAGCGTCGACGGCAATATGGTAGACGCCGCCTCCATAAAAATGGCCCGGAATACTCTGAAACTCGCCCGGGAATCCGGCTTATCCTGAGATAAGAGATTCGGGGTGGGCCTTGCGGGGTATAGAGGGACAAAAGCTCTAGAAACGAGGGGTTTGTTGAATGCCGTGGCAACGGGCTGTAGTTCTGATCGTCGTGTGCGTAGCTTTGAACGCGGCTGGTTTCATGTGGCACTTCTTCGAGCCAATCCCACTCTATGACGAGGTCGCTCACTTCCTGACGCCCTTCACGTTCGTCGCACTGACGGCGGAGCTTATCTACAGGGCCGGTGGGGATGACTACTTCTTCAATACGCCGCGGCATGCACTGATCACCGGCGTCGTCATAGGGTTTTGGGAGCCGTAGCGTGGGAGGGTATCGAGGTCGTCCTGGACGCCATGGGAGCCCAGATCTCTCACGCCCCCGTGGATACCTTCGTGGACGTTGGTCTTGGCATGCTGGGCGGGGCGGCCGGATCCTGGATGGCTGACCGCTATCTAGATAGGCTCTTCGGCCGCTCTCGCGTGAACCCGAAAAGTCGTGTCCGGTAGGACCAGCCGGTAATTTCGCCGGCCGATCCTCGGTTACTACGCTGCCTTAATGGTCTTTCTCGGAGCTGTGTGAGGCCTCATCCAACTCGTCCTGAACGTTGTCCTTGACGCCGCCGCCCCCGGTAGCTTCTTCCTCTTCTACAGCTTCTTTGGATGCGGAGTTCTTATCCTTCGTCGCCTCTTCGAACTCATCCTTGACGTTCTTCTTCGAGCCGCCGGGCTCTCTCTCTTCGCTCGTCATCCCGCGCTTCCTTTCGCCGAGTGCCTGATCCTCTGAACTCTATCATCTCATCGGATCCCGTCCCATAAAAGCCCGATTCTCTAAACGGCGGTCTTTCTACATGCCGGGACGGTAGATGTACTTGAGGCCGGGGCTCGGGTCGAGACCCGCCGCCTTGAGGACTTGGACGGCTTCGGGCTCGCCCGGGGCCAGCCGGGCTTGTAGGCTCTGGAGGAGGCCGGGGGATTGCACGTAGCGTACTGTCTCGGCCCTCTTTACCTTTGCCAGCTTCCTGGCGTCCTCCGTGGCCGTGTCGAGGTTGCCGAGCTTGTCCACGAGGCCTAGCTTCTTGGCCTGTTGCCCGGAGTAAACCCTGCCGTCGGCGATCTTGCGTACTTTTTCTTCCGGCAGGTTGCGGCCTTTCGCCACCACGCCTACGAACTGGCTGTAGGAGTCGTCCACTAGGCCCTGGAGGATATTCTTCTCTTGCGGGGAGAGCTTTTTCCAGGGAGAGCCTATCTCCTTGAACTTACCGCTCGTGATGGCGTTCTGCTTTATGCCGTATTTCTCCGCTGCCTTGGAGTAGTTGAGGAGCGAGAGTATGACGCCTATGGAGCCGGTGAAGGTGCTCTTGTTGGCTACTATGTCGTCCGCGGCGGTCGAGATGTAGTAGCCGCCAGAGGCCGCCAGGTCCTGCATCGAGACGACGACGGGAATGCCGGTCTCTCGCTTGAAGTCGAGGATGGCGTCGTGCATCTCGTCGCTGGCTACCACGCTGCCGCCGGGGGAGTTGACCTCCAGGATTACGGCCTTCACGCTGCTATCTCCAGCGGCCTGGTCCAACTGACTCTGCAACGCTCCGGGGGTGGCTGATGAGCCCGCGGAGAGAAGCCCCTGAGAAGTCTCGGCGGAGATCTCACCGGAGACGGGCAGCACGGCTATTTTGTCCGGGCCGCCGCCGCTGACGTACTCTTCGTCCCAGGTGATCCGCTGCGCGCTACCGCCACTTCCTCCGCCGGAAACCCCGTTCGGCGCGGCTATCAGGATCAAAACCACGACCCCGACCGTGAGCACCAGCAACACTATGACCGCCGCCAGTATCCACGGCCACACT
>JBBPZT010000104.1:0-7907 GCA_038198625.1 Rubrobacterales bacterium | reverse complement strand
CTTGGTCGGAGGCCCGCCGACCGGTCCGGTAAAGCTCATCAGGCCCGCCTCGCCCTGGACGATCTGGTCGAAGCCCGGCCGGTGTCCCTCCGGCCCTCCCTCACCGAAGCCCGTGATGGAGAGGTATACGAGACGCTCGTTCATCTCCTTGAGCGTCTCCCAGCCGAGCCCCAGCCGCTCCATCACCCCAGGACGGAAGTTTTCGACCAGCACGTCCGCCCGTCGTATGAGCCCTCGCAACCGCTCCACGTCGTCTTCGTCCTTGAAGTCGAGGACGACGGACTTCTTGCTCCGGTTCACGGAGAGGAAATAAGTGGACTCCTCGGCGCCCGGCTCCCCGACGAACGGCGGGCCCCACCCGCGCGTGTCGTCGCCCTTGCCGGGACGTTCTATCTTTATGACATCCGCGCCCGCGTCGGCCAGCATCATGGTCGCGTACGGGCCGGCGAGCGCCCGCGTAAGGTCTACGACCATCGTCCCGGCGAGCGGCCCGCCGCTCACCGGAAGATCACCACACCCTCCTGAGCTGCTGTACCTTTCCGGGCTCTTTCGTTCCGTCTGGCTGTGTTTGGTTCCGCATCATCCAATCTGGAACACGTTCATGAGCAGCCGGATCGCCACGATGACCATAAAGATCGCGAAACCCTTGCGGAGGGCGTTGTCCGGCGTCAGGTCGCGGAGGCGGACCCCGATCCAGGCCCCGCAGATGGAGCCGACGATCAGGGGCGGCAGGCTGCCGAACTGGTTGAAGCCGGTCGCGATGTATCCCGAAGCCCCGACGATGCCGGTAAAGAAGGTGATGACCAGGCTTGTCGCGATGGCGCTCTTCGGGGCCACCTTGAGGCCCAGGATCATCAGCGGCACCATCAGCACCCCGCCCCCGACCCCGACGAGCCCCGAGAGGGCGCCGATGCCGATACCGGAGACGGGAACTACGAAAGCGGGTAGGTTCGCGTCGGACGGGTCGTAGTCGGACTTACCCCGGCCGGTAGGATAGGCGAGCGCGAGGAGCAGGATGGCGAAGACGACCTCGATAGCGGACTCCGGGGAGATACGGCTTATGGCAACGCCTATCAGGGCGGCGGGAGAGACCGTCACCGCGAGGATCAGGGCGGCCCGGCGGTTTATAGGCGTCTCGCTGCGCAGGTTTCGGATGGTCCCCGAGAGAGAGCTGAAGATAATGATGACGAGGCTGACCGCCACGGCCTCTTTAATGCCCCAGCCCATCGTGTAGATCAGGGCCGGCACGAAAAAGATGCCGCCGCCCACCCCGATCAAACCGGAGAGCGTCCCCCCGACGAGACCCAGAATGGCGAGTATGAGTATCTGTATGAGGTCCATTGCCGCCTCCAGTCTACCAGCACAACGCCCTACGAGGGAGCCGTTGTATCCCGACCGCCACCCTCCACGAGACGCCGGTAGCGGGCGATGCGGGCCTGTATTTCCGGCATCTTTCGCCCGGCGGAACGCTGGGCTCCCCGGGGCATCGTTCCGCTTTCGGCCAGCCGCGCGTAAGACTCCAGCACGCGGAGGGCCTCTCCGTACTCCCGGCGCTGCTCGTGGAGACCGGCGAGCCTCTCGTAGGGGTGGCTGTCGACGAAGCCCCCGGCGATGCTCTGCTCGTAGAGGGACACAGCCCCGCTCACGTCTCCGCGCTGCTCGGCCTCCATCCCCCGGAAGTTGCGCTCCAGCGCCTCCTCGTAGTCGCGCATCGGGTCCTCGGCGGTCCCGATCCTCTCGAACTCATCCGCGCTGAGGCCGGACAACCTCTGGTCTCCGTCCGCTGGCGGAGCGTCTCGCGGAGCATTTCGCGGAGCGTCTCGCGCGCCGCCGAAGATCCTGCCGAATATACCTCTCACAGTCGAATGGCCTCCTCTCTAAAGCTCACTCTCCGGTGGGCTTCCTTACGGGCGTCATTCTAACTTCTGCGGTATCTTTGGGGTCTGATCTGTGCGCGATTTTGGAAAGGAGCTTCGAGATGGCGGGTGTGGTCGAGGAGATCTACGTTACGTCGAAGGGTAGCGAGGCGATGGAGCGGGTGGAGGAGATAAAGGCCGTCGAAGGCTGCGGCCTCGAAGGTGACCGCTACTGCGAAGGCACAGGCTACTGGACTCGGTACGGGGACGTATGCGAGGTCACCCTGATCGAGGGCGAAGACCTGGACGAGATAGAACGGGAGCTAGGGCTTCACGTAAAGAACGGCGAGCACCGGCGCAACCTCGTGACCAGCGGCATCCGGCTCTCGGAGCTGCGTGGGAGCAGGTTCCGGATCGGCGAAGCCGTCCTCGAGTACGACCGCCCGCGCCCGCCTTGCCGCCACGTCCAGGACATGACCGAAAAGGGCATGACGAAGGCCCTGAAGCGCCGGGGCGGCCACTGCGTCAGGGTTATAGAAGGCGGCCGTATCAGCGCGCGGGACGAGATAATACCGCTCTAGCGATTGCCCTGGCCGCGCGGCTAAAGCGGTACGAGGCGTGACCGGGCGCTACTTGACCAGCCCGCCGAGGAAGTTCCCGACGCCCTGCACCCAACCCCCAACGGTGTAGCGTGCTTTCTGCACCAGGGAAGCCCCCGCGTAGCCCTTGCTCGCAACGAGCGGGCTCTGCCCGATGCTCTTACCATTAACGAGTACCTTCACCTCACCGAGCTTCTGACCGGCGCTCGCCTGGGCCGGAAGCTGGGGCACCTTTACCTGCTGCTCGACCTTCGAGCCCTTGCCCACGAGTCCGACGACCTCTTTCCCGGCGGAAAGCGACACGGATTTGTCTCGACGGTAAGGTATCTCTACCTTCTTGTAGACCTTACCCTTGTCTAGCAGGGGGCGGCGGGCGTAGTTGTCGAAGCCGTAGTTGAGGATGTCTTCGGAGGCGGAGTAGCGGTCTTTGGCGTCCATGACGACGGAGATGTACGACTCGTTCCCCTTTTTGGCCGAGCCCACGAGTACCTCGCCAGCCTTGGGCGTCGTCCCGGTCTTGATGCCGTCCGCCGGAGGATAAGTGCCGAGCAGCTCGTCGGTGTTCAGGAGCGGTATCTTCCTGTCCTGGGTGGTGATCGAGGTTTGCTGCGTATCGACCGCCTTTGCGAAGACCTTGTACTTCATGGCCGCCCGGGCCATCGTCGCCAGGTCGCGGGCGCTGGTGTACTGCCCCTTGTTATCGAGGCCCACCGGGTTCTGGAAGTGGGTGTTCTTGAGGCCCATCGAGGAGGCCTGATCGTTCATCATCTTCACGAAGCGTCCCGAGTCGCCGTCGCCGAGGTTGTCGGCCAGGGCGTAGGCGGCGTCTATTCCTGAGGGGATGAGGGCCGCTTCTATAAGCTCCTTGTAGCTAACCTTGTCATATGGGTAGAGCCCCACGTTGCTGTACGGGGGCTTCGCGTAGGAGGCGGCGTGCGGGGTAACGGTGACCTCTTTATCCAGGTTCTGGATCTTCTTCAGCACGACGAGCGTCGTCATGATCTTGGTGGTCGAGGCCATCGCCCGCCGCTCGTCGGGGTTCTTGCCCGCGAGGTACTGTCCGGTGCGCGCGTCTTCTAGGACCCACGACTTCACGTCCGGCTTCGGCGGGCTCGGGGCTTTCGTTCCCTGGGCCAGGGCCGCTCCGGGCGAGACCAGCAATGTCGCCAGCAATAGCGTCAGCAGCAGCGCCGCAACCGCGCCCCTCGACGGAAACCATCTCGTTGTCTTGGAACTCCCTGGCACCAGACTCCTCTCTTCCCGTTTCGGGCCACGCGGTAGATCTTCCAATAAGGCTATTTTGCACAAAACATGCCCGGACGGCCACCCCAACCCGCGTATTTTCCAGGCTTGGCGCGAGAAACTTTCTTTAGAACCTCCCGGAACATGATGCCTTTGAAACGTCTTTCAGCTAAACTTGAGCCATGGGAGACGCGTCCGGAGCTTTGAGTGTCCGTGGCCTCGGGTACCGCTACCGGGGCGGCAAGGGTCACGCCCTCAAAAACGTGGACCTGGAGATCGGTGAAGGCGAGTTCGTGGTCGTCATGGGACCGTCCGGGGCCGGCAAGAGCACCTTGTGTACGGCGTTCAACGGCCTGATCCCCCACTTCCTCCGGGGGCGGATGGAGGGCGACGTGTTCGTGAGGGGACGCTCGACTCGCGAGGGCAAGGTCGGCGAGTTCGCCCAGGAGGTCGGGCTCGTCTTCCAGGACTTCGAGGCTCAACTCTTCTCGACCAACGTGGCCCTCGAAGTCGCCTTCGGGCCGGAGAACTTCCGGGTGGATCACGAGGAGATGGAGCGTCGGGTCGAGGGCGTGCTGGGCCGGGTACGCCTGACCGGGTTCGAGGGCCGCGAACCGGCCACGCTCTCCGGCGGCCAGAAACAACGGTTGGCGATCGCCTCCGTGCTCGCCATAGAGCCGCGCATCCTGTGCCTGGACGAACCGACCACCGACCTCGACCCCCTCGGGAAACTGGGCGTGTTCCAGATCGCCGAAGAGCTCAGGCAGCGCGAGGACGTGACCCTCGTAGTCGTGGAGCACGAGACAGAGGAGACCCTGGACGCGGACCGTATCGTCATCCTCCGCGAGGGCGAGATAGTGGCCGACCGCCCGGCCCACGAGGTCCTGCGCGACGTGGACCTGCTCGAAGAATCGAGCGTGATGCCGCTCCAGGTGACGCGGCTTTTCAAGGAACTCGGGGTGGAACGCGAAGAGCTTCCCCTGACCCCCCAGGAAGGCGTGGAAGAGTTCCGGCGGCGCGGCTTCTCGGTAAACCCGGAGCGACACCGGGAACTGATCGCCGCCGACGAAGAGCGTGGCCGGGAATACGGCGAGCCGGTGATCGAGGTGGAGGATCTGGCGCACCGCTACCCGAACGGGGTCGTGGCGCTAGAAGGCGTGGACCTAACGGTGCGGCGAGGCGAGTTTCTAGCGGTGCTGGGGCAGAACGGGTCGGGGAAGACGACGCTCGTCAAGCACTTCAACGGGTTGCTCTATCCCACGGAGGGCCACGTGAGGGTCGGCGGGGAGGAGACCGGCAAGCAGGGCATACGGAAACTCGGGCAGAGGATCGGGTACGTCTTCCAGAACCCGGACCACCAGATCTTCTCGGACACCGTCGCCGACGAGGTAGCCTTCGGGCCGAAGATCCGGGGCATGGAGGATGACGAGACCAAAGAGAGGGTGGCCGAGGCGCTCCGCGCGGTCGGGATGGAAGGCTACGACGAGGAAGACCCGTTTGGGCTCACCAAGGGGGGGCGCCAGCGGGTGGCGGTGGCGAGCGTGTTGGCCGTGAGGCCGGAGGTCCTGATCCTGGACGAGCCGACCACCGGCCTCGACTACGCCGAGCAGCGGTCCATGATGGACCTGGTCCGTCGCCTGAACGAGGCGGGCTCGACCATAATCATCGTCACCCACACCATGTGGGTGGTCGCCGAGTACGCCCACCGCGCTGCCGTTATCCGGCAGGGCAGGGTGGTCCTCAACGGGACCGTCCGGGAAGTCTTCGCCGAGGAAGAAGTCCTGCGCGACGCCTCGCTCCGGCCGCCGCACATCGTCTCGCTCGGGAACTCTTTAGGGCACACGGTCCTCTCGGTGGAAGAGATGTTGCGGGCAACGGAGGAAGGGTAATGGCCCCGTCGCTGTACCTCGACCGGGACACCTGGATCCACCGTCTCGACCCGCGCACGAAGATGTTCTTGCTGCTCGGGATGTTCGTGCTCGCGTTCGTGTTCCTGAGCCCGGTCTACGAGGCGGTCATCCTCCTGCTGGTGTTGTTCTTCGGGTACCTGGCGAGGTCGCTCTCGAACCTCTTGCGCATCTGGTTCATCCTGGTCGTGATCGCGGTCTTCACCATAATCTTGTGGTCTATCTTCGGCAGCGGCAGGACCCCGCTCTTCCTGTTCGTGGAGCGGGAGGCGCTGCTCTACGGGATCAGCATAGCCCTGCGCATAGACGCGACCGTCATAGCGGGCATGGTCTTCCTCTCCACCACCCGCAACGAGGAGGTGGCGATAGGGCTGGTCCGGCTCAGCATCCCTTACCGCTTCGCCTTCGCCGTCTCGACGGCGCTGCGGCTGGTCCCGACGGTGGCGGCGACGGGTTTCACCATCAGCGAGGCCCAGCGCTCGCGCGGGCTCGACCTGGAGTCAGGGAACCTCATCCAGCGGATAAGGAAGTACCTGCCGCTCCTGGTGCCGGTCTTTATCTCGACCGTCCGCTCGACCAACGTCTTCTCCATGGCGCTGGAGTCGAAGGGGTTCGGCGCCAGCGCCAAACGCACTTTCTACTTCCAGACCTCGATAGGCCGGCGGGACGTTGTGGTTCTAGTAGTATTCGTGGCGCTTCTAGTCGTTACCCTCGCGCTCCGGGTGGCAGGATACGGCGGCCTGGAAGGGTTTACCCGGTAGTCAACGGATCGAAAGGAGACACGAGATGAAAGAGATCTTTACGATGTGGAGGCACACCCAGATGGTGGTGCTCGTGGCGCTCTCGGCGGCGATCTACGCGGCGGTCCTGATCCCGTTCAAGAGCTTCGCCATAGTGCCGGGCTTTATCGAGATCCGGCCAGCGAACGTCTTCCCGGTGGTCTTCGGCCTCTTGTTCGGCCCGGCGGGGGCCTGGGGATCTGCCATAGGCAACCTGATCGGCGACTTCTTCGGCAGCCTGTCACTGGGGAGCATCGGCGGCTTCGTGGGGAACTTCTTCCTGGCCCTCATACCGTACAAGCTGTGGGGGGCGTACTTCCGGAACCGGAACATGGAGACGAACGTGAACTCGGGCGAGAAGCTGGCGGTGTACATCGCCACGACCATCGTCGCCTCTCTGGCCTGCGCGGACATAATCTCGTGGTGGCTGTCTTTGCTGGGCCTGGTGCCGTTCACGGTAGCCCTCGCCCTCATCACCTTCAACAACGCCATAATGGGGAGCATACTTGGGCCGTTCCTCCTGCTCGCCCTCTACCCCCGCGTCAAGCGCTGGGGGCTTCTCTGGACGGAGATAATGGAACCCGACGAGGTGGCGACTTCCGGGTCCTACAATACGGGGAGCATCCTGGTCTGGTTCGGGAGCATCGCCACCGCCGTCGCGGGCGTGTTTCTGGGTCTCTCCTCGGGCGGCCCCAACGCCACGGTGATAGGTTTCGGGCTCCTCATACCCCTTATCGTGATCCTGATAGGCAGCTTTATGCTCGGTGGCCGGGAACAGGTCGAAGCTGCCGAACTGATGGACGCCGAAGAAGAGACGGCCCAGGTAAGGTAAAGCGGAGCAGTATGCAGACCTCGGCGTCTACACGCCCCCGAAGGAGCTAGACGCCGAGGTCGCTTCCATCAAGCTCCGCACCCTCGGCAGGGGCGTGGGTGCCCTGATCGCGGAGCAAAAAGCTTTCCCGGAGAGCCGGCGAGAGTAGAAGAGCGGCGAAATCGCCTTTATTTAACGCTTCTTGTGAACGGGTTTATTTGCTAAAGGCCCTTATGGAAGATAAATTAGGGGTGTTGACATGGGCGGTAAATCCGCGCGATGATTTGTGTCTCGGCGTCCTACGGAACAGGGAGCGGGCTGTATATGTACAAAGAGATCTACGTACCGGTAGATAACTCGGATTATTCCAACCAGGCGTGCGTTATCGGGGTGGACGTGGCGCGCAAGTTCGGCGGACGCGTCGCGGGCTGTCACGCCTACGCCGCCAAGATGCACGACGTGCGCTTCCGGCAGATGGAGAGCGGTCTCCCCGAGGAGTTCCGCGACGAAGACGAGATGAAGCGGCAGCGTAAGATCCACGACCAGCTCATCACCAAAGGGCTGGAGATCATCACCGACTCCTACATAGACGTGCTGGAGCCTCTCTGCGAGAAGTACGACGTAGAGCTGGTGCGTCGCTCCCTTGAGGGTAAGAACTTCAAGGTCATCGCCGAGGACGTGAACGACGGCGACTACGACCTGGTCGTCATAGG
>JBBPZT010000103.1:0-6717 GCA_038198625.1 Rubrobacterales bacterium | reverse complement strand
CGACGGCGGAGCGCATGAGGTCGACAGCCTTCTCGCCGCGTTCGATCGAGACGCCCGCCGCCTCGTAGCTGCTCCGGTCTTCAGGCAACGCCGCTCTTCTCGTAGAAGATACACTCGAAGCCGCCCATCATACCCCGACGCGCCTCCCGGTAGCCGTTCGCCGCGTACAGGTTCCGTGCCACTTTCTGCTGAACGGCGGTGTCGAGGTGTAGCGTCGCGTATCCCAGCTCAGCGGCACGTTTTTCGAGGGCGGCGAGCATCTCTTTACCGAAGCCGCGTCCCTGAAAGTCCGGTGCGACCCGCATGCGTTTGATCTCCGCCCGCCCCTCTTCAGTCCTCTTCAGAGCGCCCATCGCCACAACCTCATCCTCGATGGTGCCGACCAGAAACTCTCCTTCAGTTTGGAGGTAGAAAGATTCGATGTCGTCCATGTCCTCCTCGTACCACCCCTCTTCCTCTATGTAGGCGCCAGCTTTACGCAGGGCGAACTCGTGCAGCCACCGGACGGCTTCGTTATCTCGCGGCTCGTAACGGCGTATCCGCGGCTTCCCGTCGGGCAACGCTTCTACCTTTTCGCGGCTGGTATGCGGGGGCGGTCTTCCAGGGCGAACTTGTCCGTAGATCCCATAACAGGGTATTCGCCGTCGAAGCAGGCGCGGCAGAGGGAGGACTTGGGCTGTTTGGTGGCGGCGACCATGGCGTCGGTCGAGAGGTAGGCGAGGGTGGTCGCGCGGATCTGGTCCCGTATCTCCTCCACCGTGTAGTTCGCCCCGACGAGCTGGTCTTTCGTGTCCATGTCTATGCCGTAGTGACAGGGCCCCGTCACCGGCGGCGAAGAGACCCGGAAATGGACCTCCTTCGCCCCCGCCTCGAATAGAAGCTCCACCAGCTTGCGGCTCGTGTTCCCCCGCACGATGGAGTCGTCTATGACGACTACCCTCTTACCTTCTATCACCGACGGCAGCGGGTTCAGCTTCAGCCGGAGCCCGAGCTGGCGCATACCATCCGTAGGCTGTATAAAGGTCCGGCCGACGTAGCGGTTCTTTATAAGACCTTCGGCGTAGGGGATGCCGCTCCTCTCCGAGTACCCGACAGCCGCCATGATCCCCGAGTCCGGGACCGGTATCACCACATCCGCCTCGGCGGGAGCTTCCTCGGCGAGTAGCTCTCCCATCCGCTGGCGCGAACCGGCGACTTCCTGGCCGTCGAAGCGCGAGTCGGGACGGGCGAAGTACACGTACTCGAAGACGCAGAGGGCGCTGCGCGGGCTCTCGCCCTGGTAGCTGTGTAGGCCATCATCATCTATGACGACGACCTCTCCAGGCTCCACGTCCCGTACGAACTTCGCGCCGATTATGTCCAGGCCGCAGGTCTCGCTCGATACCACGTAGCCGCCCTCGATCTCCCCGATACACAGCGGCCGGAAACCATGCGGGTCCCGGAAAGCAACGAGGGCGTCACGGAAGATCATGGCTACCGAGTAAGCTCCCGAAAGCCGCCGCATCGCCTCCTTTACTGCCTCACCCACAGAACGCCCCCGCTCCAACTCCCTGACCGCCGCCGCTGCGATGAACGTCGTATCCGAGGTCGAATTGAACTCGAAGCCGTCCTCCGAGAGGCTCTCGCGCAGTTCCAGGGCGTTTATGAGGTTGCCGTTGTGGGCGACGGCCACGTTGACGTCGCCGCGGCCGTGGAACTCCGGCTGGGCGTTCTCCCAGGAAGCGCTCCCCGTAGTCGAGTACCGGACGTGCCCGAGCGCGATGTGTCCGGTTTCGAGGGCGGCGAGCCGGGGAGGATCGAAAACCTGTGAGACCAGGCCCATGTCCCTGACGGCCGTCGTCCGCTCCCCGTCCGAGATTGCTATTCCAGCCGACTCTTGGCCCCGGTGTTGGAGAGCATAGAGCCCGAAGTAGGTGCGTTGGGCGAGTTCTCCTTCGAGTTCGCGAGAGTACAGCCCGAACACCCCGCACGCTTCCTTCGGCTTCTCCATATCATCGAAGCTCAAGATCTAAATTCCTCCAGTACAGTCGCAGTCCTACTCATCTCAGATCTTTTCCGGTTCGTCTACCGTGCGCTCTCCCCGGACATTACCCGTGTTCAACGTGGCCGCGGGCTCGAACAACAAAACGTGCGCCTCTTCCTCCGCGACCGGCCGGTGCTCGACGCCGCGCGGCACGACGATAAACTCCCCCTCCTCGATAAGGACGCTCCTGTCCTGGGACTCCATCGTGAATCGCCCGCTGACGACCAGGAACATCTCATCCTCGTCTTCGTGGTGGTGCCAGACGAACTCTCCGAGCAGCTTCACGAGCTTCACTTGCTGCCCGTTCAATTCGCCCGCTACTTTAGGGCTCCAGTGCTCGTCAAAGAGGGCCAGCTTCTCCTTTATATTCACCTTCTCGACGCTAGCCAACGTGTCCGCCCTCCGGAGCATAGGTCTCGAACAGATCGCGTTCGTAGGCTTCTCTGAGATCCCGCACGCTAAGGTCTATTAGATCACCGATTTTGAATCTATCTCCGCCAGTGTATCCAACGTTGTCGTAGGCAACCCATGATGCGCCAGACGAGTTCGTTGTGCCCAGTGCATCTTGCACCTCTTCCCACCTCTCCTCGGGAAAGGCGATGAGGAAACTTGCTCCGGACTCTCCCCAGAGCGCTAGGTCTGGCCGGATGTGCCCGAGAAAACTTTCGAGTTCAACTTCGTCATACTCGAAACCTATTCCATTCACGGCGGACATCTCGGCGAGCGCGAAAGTCTCACCTCCGCCCGAAATGTCGTGCACTGTGTCTACAAGACCACTGGTTACGAAGCTTCGGATCAAATCCGCATACGCTTTCTCGGCAGCTAGATCTGGCTTCGGTGGACCTCCAGCGACTTTGCCGTGGATGATCTCCGTGTAGTCCGAGCCCGCGAACGACAATCTACCACCTCCACCGACAACCACCACCATATCACCTTCGCGTTTGAAACCAGGCGTGGCATGCTGGGTTACGTCCTCGAAGATACCGACCATCCCGACAGTCGGCGTCGGATAAATTGCACCCCGCTCCGTCTCGTTGTAGAGGCTGACGTTGCCGCTCACGACCGGCGTTCCGAACGCCTCGCAAGCCTCACTCATCCCTTCGATGCACTCCGCGAGCTGGTAGTAGCCTTCTCGCTTCTCGGGGCTGCCGAAGTTGAGGCAGTCAGTGACGGCCACCGGCTCCGCCCCCACGCACGAGAGGTTCCGGTACGCTTCGGCGACCGTCGCGGCCCCGCCGCCGCGCGGATCCAGGTAGCAGTGGCGGCCCCGACCGTCGGTGGTTATCGCGAAACCTAGCTTCGTACCTTTGATCCTCATCACCGCCGCGTCCGCGCCGGGCAGGACGACTGAGTCCGTGCCGACCTGATGGTCGTACTGGGTGTAGATGGAGCGCCGAGAACAGAGGTTCGGGTGGGCGAGCATCTTGAGCAGAACCTCGTTGTAGTCCTCCGGCTGCGGCAATTCGTTGAAGTTCAGCTCTGGGATCTCGTCCAGGCACTTGGGGCGCACCACCTCGCGCTCGTAGACGGGGGCGTCGGCGAGGTATCCGGCGGGTACGGAGCCGACTACTTCGCCATCGTGGATTACGCGCAGCTCTCCGTGGTCCGCGACGCGTCCCACCACGGCCCCGACCAGACCGTACCTCTCCGCCATCGCCAGGACCGCCTCGGCCTTATCGGGTTCGACGACGGCGAGCATCCGTTCCTGGGACTCGGAGATCATGACCTCCCACGGCTCCATCCCGCTCTCACGCAACGGGATCCTGTCCGTCTCTATCTCTATGCCGACACCGCCGCTCGCCGCCATCTCGGATGCGGAAGAGGTGATCCCCGCCGCACCCAGATCTTGCAACGCTACCAGCAACCCGTCGGCCAACATCTTCAAACAACACTCGATGACCATCTTCTCGCAGAATGGGTCCCCGACCTGCACGTTGGACCGCTTCGACTCGGATTCCTCGGACAGCTCGTCGGAGGCGAACGTCGCCCCGTGGATGCCGTCCCGGCCAGTCTTCGAGCCGAGCAGAACGACCAGGTTCCCCTCCCCCGTCGCCCGCGCGCTCATCAAGTCTTCTGTCCGTATGAGCCCCACGCACATCGCGTTGACCAGCGGGTTCCCCGAGTACCGCTCCGCGAACTCGACCTCCCCGCCGACGGTCGGCACCCCAACGGCGTTCCCGTAACCGCCGATCCCGCGAACCACCTCCCGAAACAGGTAACGGTTCCGCTCCTCATCCGCGGGCCCGAACCGCAGCGAGTTCATCAGGGCCACCGGTCGCGCCCCCATAGCCAGGATATCCCGGATGATCCCCCCGACACCCGTCGCAGCCCCCTCATAAGGCTCGACCGCCGAAGGGTGATTGTGGCTCTCCATCTTGAACGCCAGCGCCCATCCGTCCCCAACCTCGACGACACCCGCGTTCTCGCCCGGTCCCTGCAAGACCCGAGGCCCCGTATTCGGGAAACGCCCCAACAGCGGCCGGGAGTTCTTGTACCCGCAGTGCTCACTCCACATCACGCTAAATAGCGAAAGCTCCAGGTAGTTCGGAGCTCGGCTCATAAGCTCCAGGATGCGATCATACTCGAAGTCCGAGATCCCGAGAGCGCTGTAAGTCTCCTGCAAGCTCAAACGCCCGCCCCAACCAGCACCGACTCCAGTATCCTCAACCCCTCATCCGAACCGAGCGCCGGGTCCAACACCCGCTCCGGGTGCGGCATAATGCCCACTACGTTTCGCCCCTCGTTGCAAACACCCGCGATGTCGTTCACGGAGCCGTTCGGGTTCTCCAGGTACCGTAGCACCACCCGTCCCTCGTCCTCCAGCGCCGCAAGTGTCGCCTCGTCCGCGAAGTAGTTGCCCTCGTTGTGCGCGACCGGAAGCGTCAGCGTCTCGCTCTCCTCGCACCCAGCGGTCCACGGTGTATCCGTCGCCTCAACCCTTACCCGTACCCGATCACAAACAAAGCGCATACTAGCGTTGCGTAACAATGCACCGGGCAGGAGGTGGGCTTCCGTCAGGATCTGGAAGCCATTGCAAACTCCGAGTACGGGGCCGCCGGAGCGGGCGAAGTCTTCCAGAGGGACCATAACTTTCGCGAAGCGGGCTATGGCACCAGGGCGGAGGTAGTCGCCGTAGGAGAAGCCGCCGGGCACTATGACGGCGTCTACACCTTTCAGGTCCGGGTCGGCGTGCCAGAGTTCGACGGGGTCGGCGCCCATGCGTTCGACGGCGTGGAGGGCGTCCCGGTCGCAGTTGGAGCCGGGGAATACGGTGACGCCGATCCTCAATGGACAACCTCCCACTCGTACTCTTCGATGGTCGGGTTGGAGAGCAGACGTTCGCACATCGCGTCAACCTCGTCGGCGCTTTCTAGTTCCAGCTCTATAAGGCGTCCTATATGAACGGTCTCGACGCCGCTAAAGCCGAGCGCCGGTAGCGCGCTCCTGACCGCCTCGCCCTGCGGGTCGAGGATACCGGACTTCGGGCGGACGAGGACGCGAACCTTCAAGCTATAGCGCCCCCTGCTCCGTCACCCGGCGGAGCATCTCCGCGTAGGCTTCCTCGACGCCGCCCATGTCGCGCCGGAAGCGGTCCTTGTCCAGCTTCTCGCCGGTATCCTTATCCCAGAAACGGCAGGTGTCCGGGCTGATCTCATCGGCCAGCATCAGCGTACCGTTCTCGTCGCGCCCGGCTTCTATCTTGAAGTCGACCAGCGTTACGCCCCGCTCGCCAAAGAAAGGCGCCAGCACTTCGTTCACCTTCAGGCCAAGTTCCTCGCAGAACTCCAGGTCCTCGTCCGAGACGCCGAGCTCCCGGAAGTGGTACCAGTTGCACAGCGGGTCGCCTAGCTCGTCGTCCTTGTAGCACAACTCCACTATAGGAGCCTTCAGCTTACGGCCCTCCTCGAAACCGAGCATCCTTGAGAGCGAACCGGCGGCGACGTTTCGGACAACGACCTCGACCGGCAGCATGTCTAGTTTCTTGGTCTTTATAGAGGTATCGTCCAACTGCTCGACGAAGTGTGTCGGGACTCCGTGCTGCTCCAGGTAAGTGAAGATCGCCGCGCTCATCGTCGCGTTCGTCCTTCCCTTACCCTCCCAGGAGCCGCGCTTCTTGGCGTTGAACGCCGTGGCGTCGTCCTTATAGCGATGGACGAGCATATTATCTTCGTCGGTCGTGAAGACCTTCTTCGCCTTGCCCTCGTAGATCATATCTTCAGCCATTCTCCAACCTCTCTTTCAAGTCTTCCACTCGATCGAAAACAACGTCCAGGTTCCTTAAGGCGTAAGCCGGGTCGAAGATCCCCGAAAGGTCTTCCCCGAGCCTGTCACGCACCTCCTCGTTCTCCTCCAGCAACTCCCGGAAACCTCCCTCACCCTCCCACGCCCTCATCGCCGTACTCTGGACCACCTTATATGCCTCGTCTCGACTCATCCCCGCCTCGACTAGAGCGAGCAGGGCACGACCGGAGAAGACGATACCGCCGCCGGAGTTGAGGTTCTCCAGCATCCGGTCTTTATCTACCTGGAGACCACGGAGTATGCGTCCGGTCGTGCGGAGCATGTAGAAGGCGAGGATGGTGGAGTCGGGGAGGACGACACGTTCGGCGGAGGAGTGGGAGATGTCCCGCTCCTGCCAGAGGGCGTTGTCCTCGAAGCCGACGCTGGCGTTGGCGCGCAGGATGCGGGCCATT
>JBBPZT010000102.1:0-5871 GCA_038198625.1 Rubrobacterales bacterium | reverse complement strand
GGGACCTACGGCATCCTCGGTCTGGTGATCATGTACGTGATGGCGAACGTGGCCCTTATCGTGCAGTGGTTCAGGTACCGGAGCACCGGCGAGCACGGCAACTGGTTCACCTGGCTCGCAGTGCCCATCGTTGGTGTCGCCGTGCTGGCTATCCCCATCTGGGGAGATCTGCAGCCGGGACAGCCGGCGCCTTACAGCTACCTGCCGTGGCTCACGCTCGCGCTGATCGCCGCCGGGATTCTCTACATGCTCTACCTAGCCGCCACGAAGCCCGACGCGCTGCAGCGCGCACCGGCGCTGCTGGAGGGCGCCGAGGAAGAATCCTCCGGGGAGCAAGAGTTTACGACGGTGGAATAGGGAAGAGGCCTCGAAGCTGGCTCCAACCGTCCAATACAACCGCTGTGACATCCCTACCCGCAGAGGAGAGGGTAGAGAAGTTAGGGATGCATCCCGAGCGCGGCCATGTACGCCCGCACTGGGGCGCCGAGTTCGACCATCATCTCGGGGTATGGGCCGAGCCGCCCGTCGGCGTACTTGGTCAACTCCCAGAGGTCGGTGATGCCCTCGTCGAGGCCAGCGCCTACCACTTCGCGGACCTGCCGAGTGTAGTCGAGCGAGCGGTCGAGGAAGTCCGTAACTTCCTGTCCCTGCATGACCGGGTAGTGGGCGGTGAGGAGATGCTGAGGGCGCAAGGACTGAAGCTTGCGGATCGTGCCCTCGATCCAGCCGGCGTCGAAGTAGCGTGGCAGGATCAAACGATTATCCGCCCGGTCGTAGATGCCGCTCTCAAGAACGGCGTCTACGATGATGGCCGCCCCGTTCTCCGCGTCCCACACCCCGATATGCCCCGCCGTGTGGCCGGGAAGATGGAGTACCTCGACCCTCCGGCCCGGCCCGAGCCGCAGGGTCTCCCCGCCGCGTAGTCCCACGTCTATAGGAGAGTCTCCGCCGAGTTCGTTCAGTAGCCAGGTTTTGGTCTCTTCGTCGGGTCCGAAGCCGTAGGGCTCCGACCAGTTGTAGAGTTCTTCCAGCATGGCCCTGCTGTCCTCGATCAGGCGGCGGTCGGGCTCTCCGCAGGAGAAACGCAACTTCGGGTTCATCTCCTTCAACGCGCTATTGCCACCGCAGTGATCCACATCCGAGTGGCTTATGATGACCTCGTCTACGCCCTCAATAGTGAGCCCTATGCTCTCCAGGTACGGCAGTATGACCTCCTCCGGCGTCCCGGCCAGGCCGGTGTCGATCAGGATCGTCCGGTCTTCACCCTTCAGCAAATACTGGCACATAAACCTCTCGCCGAGGTCCGATTCGATGCGGTGTATGCCGGGTAGAACTTCCATCTCCGAGCGCTCCTTTTCCTGTAAGCTCTGGCTTCTATTCTCAACCCACCCGCGCCCCCCAGGTCCGGGCTCTCGTGACTTGTTTCCATCATCTCTACGGCTCCGGATGGTAGTTGCGCGGCCGGACGCCGGGCGGTGTTGGGGATTCTACAGAAGGTTCCGTGAGACGCCGGTTGTAGACGTTGACCATGTTCTCCGCCCACGCTCGGGCCGGGAAGTCCGGGCTCTTCTCGCAACGCACCAGCCAATCGTCCGGGTCGTCGGCCCACACCACCAGGAACGCCGCTTCTTCCTCGACGACGGAGAGTCTGCCTTCCACCTGCGGATCGCGTTTCTCCATCGAGGGCTAGAGCCGGACCTTTATCTCGCCGCTTTCCACGGATATCTCGTAGCGGCGCAGTTTTATGTTCGAGAAGGCCAGGCATCGGCCGGTCGGCACGTGATACTCCAGGCCGTGCCAGGGGCAGGCCACGATCTCGCCCTCGTGAACCCACTCGAACTCCCAGTCGTTCTCCTCTCGGGAGACCAGGGTGCCGGTTGCAGTCTTCCCTTCGCAGAGGGGACCCGTCTGGTGCGGGCAGAGGTTGGGTAGGCCGTAGATCTCACCCCCGATGTTGAAGATCCCGATCTCGCGACGCCCCACCTTCACCACCCGGTGACTGCCCTCCGGGAAGTCGGAGAGGTTGCCGATGCTGTGCTCCTCGCGCTCTCCGCCCATCAGAGGTTTAGCCGCCGGCCACGGGCGTCGATCTTGAATAGACGCAAGGCGTTCTCCCCGAAGACCTTACGCCGTACCTCGTTGGAGAAGGGGATCTGATGCACCTTCGAGGGATGGTCGAAGTCATGATGCGGCCAATCCGAGGCGAAGATGGTGTTGTCTTCACCGTCGTAGAGGTTCATGAGGATGACGAGGTCTCCCAGGTCCTCCGGTTCCTCGACGGGTTGGGTGGCGAAGTACATCTTCTTCAGGTAGTAGCTCGGTTTCTCCGTCAGGAAGGGAACCTCCCGGCGGCGTTCGAGGTACTCTTTGTCCATCCGTTGCATGAGGAAGGGGACCCAGGAGATCCCCGCCTCTGTGACGGCGACGCGCAGGTCGGGGTAGCGTACGGGTACTCCGGTGGTCACCATGTGCACCAGGTTCGCCATGATCGAGAACGTGTGGCTACAGATGTGCCGTCCGAACTCCGTCTCGAAGCCCTGGGTATTGAACGGAAAGACCGGGTGGATGACGGTGACGCTGTGCAGCAGCACCGGCAGGTCGGCTTCCTGGGCCGCCTCGTAGATGGGATCGTACTGCCGGTGACCCCACAAGCGCTCCAGACCTGCGCACGGCAGGTACACACCCACGATGCCGGGCTCCCCGGCGTAGCGCCGGATCTCTCTGGCCGCGTCTTCGGGATCGTGGGGGCAGGCGACGACGCACCCCAGAAGGCCCCGATCCGGCAGACACCATTTGTCCACTAGCCAGGCATTGTAGGCCCGGGCGAGGGCGGCGGCGTAGTCCGCCTGGGAGATCACCGGCAGCTTGAGCAGATGGTCCGGGAAGAGGATGCCGAGGTCGACGGAGATGCCGTCCAGGTCCTCACGCATCTGCTCCGGTGTGTGCACCATCCGCCGCGCCTCGTGCCCGCTCGGGAACTTGGCCTCCAGCGTCGCCGTGCCCGGTGAGAAACCAGGTATGTCCAGATACCATTCCTGCACGTCCGCGATGTTCTCCAGCGCGACCCGCCACGGCATATCGCAGTAGGGCGCGAGCTCTTTTGGCGACTCGTGGACGTGAACGTCGCAGTCCACAATAAGTATGTCTTCGAGCCGCTCCCGTCGCTCCCGCTGCCCCGTTACCGTCTGTGCCAAGGCTTCCTCCTCTACCGATTCCGTTTCTCTGACAGGGGTTCTATACGCGCCGCGAACGCGTCGATGTCTTCCGATCGCCCGAGCGCGCCGAGCTCCAGGTCGTAGGTACGCTTCTCTCCGGCCTCAAGCTTGATCAACTCTCCCCGCTCCCGGGCGTCCAGGCGTCCGGCCGTGCGGTTGGTGCTAGGCTCGATCCCCACCGCGTAGGTTCCTTCGCCCAGCATCTTCCACATGAAGTGGTGCGGGAACTGCCCCTTGTCGAAGAGCTGATAGACCCCGAACCCCATCTCCCGGTTGACGACCGCGACCGGCACGGTCCCGTCTTCTTCGGCGGCCAGCTCGTGCTCGAAGACCTGCTCCACGTAACCGGCTTCCGGCGCGTGCAGCTTCTCGTAGCCCTGTGTCGGGTAATCCCCACGAGCTTCGACGGAAACAGCAGGGGAGAGCAACTCCGAGTTCTCGCTCACCGCCGGGAACCCGACGTTGACGTGGTAGAGGTACATGTGCGGCGTGCGGTTGTGGCCCACGTTCTCGACCTCGTCGTGTACCTTCAATCGCGACTCCCCAATCCGGGCTTCTATGCGGCGCCGGAGCAACAGGTGCTCGCCGAAGACCGCCGCCTGCAACACTTCACCCTCGGCCCACAACACGCATCCGTCGTCGTCCCAACGCTCCCCGTAACCGGTGAGCCTGGCAGGACGGTTGGATATCCGGCCGTGAAGGCCGAACGTCTCCGTCTGCTTTGGCGGGTAGTGGTACTGCTCCGCGGTGTCTTCCGCCATAAAGAGCGTGTGGTCCAGGCCCGCGGTGGTGAGCAGGCCGCCGCCCCAGGTACGGAAGAAACCGAGACCCTGCGGCTCCTGATACCAGGGGCCGGCGAAACCAACGCCCGAGAGCCAGCCCAGAGGTTTGCCTTTTAGCTCGCAGCGACCGACATCGAAGGCGCGATCCACGAGCACCTCGAACGCGAAGCCGCTGCCGGTGCGGAACTCCAGCACGCGCAAGCCCCGCTCCGCCCCGTCGCCGAGCGTTACGAGCCGGACGCCAGCTACCTGTTCCAGTCCTCCGACCCGGCGGAGAAGTTCGAGGCGGTCGTACCTTTTTCCCCAGAGATAAGGCATCAGGTCATCATCCAGCCGCCGTCGATGCCGATAGTCTGCCCAGTTATGAAAGAGGAAGCGTCGCTGGCGAGGAAGGCGACGAGGTTGCCGATGTCTTCGGGAGTTCCGCGGCGCTTGACGCTCTGCTCGTCGAGCACCCACTGGTTGTACTGCTCGGGGTTCGGGTGGATCTTCTCGGCGTCCGTCGGGAACGCGCCCGGCGCAATGGCGTTCACGGTAACTCCTTCGGGTCCGACTTCACGGGCCAGCGTCCGAGTAAAGCCGATTATGCCGCCCTTGGATGAGACGTAGGAGAGCAGCAAGTCCCATCCTATGAAGAAAGTGATCGAGGACACGTTGACGATGCGGCCCCAACCCTTCTCTCTCATGTACGGAAACGCCGCCCGGGCGCAGAGGAAGTAGCCCTTAAGGTTGACGGCCATCACCCGGTCCCACTCTTCTTCCTCGATCTCCGTCCAGGCCCGCCGCGGGTATATGGCCGCGTTGTTCACGAGGATGTCCACACCGCCGAGCTCGTCAGCGACCCGCTGGATCATCGCCTCTACCGAACTCTTATCGGAGACATCGGCCTCTATACCTATACAGCGAGCCCCTGATGATGAAATTCGCCCGGCCATCTTTTCGGCTTTTTCGCGGGACACGTCCACTGCTGCGACCGCCGCGCCGGCGGTGGCCAGGGCGTCGCAGATGCCCTCCGCGAGCCCGCCGCCCCCGCCGGTAACTATGGCTACACGACCTTCCAGTCCGGCCATCAGAGTGTGACCTCCTCTATGTGGATCTCGTCGAGTCTCACGGCCCGGCTCTCCGCGACCGAGAGGTAGGCCGCCTCCAGCAGCGCCATCGTCTTCAGGTTGTCGGAAGCGGAGAGCTCCGGCTCCGAACCGTCTTCGAGCGACCGCATGAGCTGTCCCATCGTTCCGGCGAACGCCTGTGGAAACCAGCGCTCCTCCCAACGGGGCTGGAACCAGTAACCGGGCTGGAGCCTGGTGGTGAAGTCCAGTGTGCTGGGGCTTCCCTCCGGGTAGTTAGGCCAGCCGATGGTACCTTTGGCTATGCCCTCGGTCCCCTCGACGCGCCACTCTATGCCATGGTCATCCCAGGTATAGCAGTTGTCTATGGAGACCGCACGCAAGCCCTCCGCGTACTCCAGGATGTAGAATGCCATCCCGTCGGTGTGTTCGAAGCTTATGCTAGGGTCGTGCCTGACGCTGACCATGACGCGCTCCGGGTCTCCGAAGAGGAAGCGGAAGACATCCAGATGGTGGATGCTCATGTTCGCCAGGGCCAGCCGGTCCAGACCCTTGAGGAACTCTTGCCAGTGAGGCCGGGCGTGCATGGTGATCTGGGCTACTAGCGGCTCGCCGAGGTAACCTCGATCCAGCAGGGTTTTCAAAGCCCGCATGGACTGATCGTAGCGCATGTTCTGGTTTACCGAAAGCGTAACGCCTGCCTCTTCGCAGAGACGCACGGCCTCCGTCGCGCCCTCCAGGTTCATCGCCACCGGCTTCTGTGCCAGGATTCCCCTTATATGGTCGGCGTGCTTTAGGGCCTCACGG
>JBBPZT010000101.1:0-4217 GCA_038198625.1 Rubrobacterales bacterium | reverse complement strand
GCGGCCCGCAGGTCCCTGACACCGCTCGTCACCGCGCTCAGGGGGACGAACTCCTCTTCGACCGCACCGGCCACGACCCGCGCCAGGGTCGTCTTGCCGGAACCTGGAGGCCCCCACAGGATGAGGCTGCCGGTCCGTCCGCGCTCGGCCGCCTCTCTCAGAGGGCCTCCCTCGCCTGTCAGGTGCGGTTGCCCAACGACCTCATCCAGGCTTCCGGGACGCAGCCGCTCGGCGAGCGGGGCGCGGCGCGAAAGGTTCTCGTCTCCAGCTGAATCAAAGAGGTCCACACTCTTAGTATAGCGCCGGGGCCTCGCAATTCCGCGGTGTGCCACTGGCATGAAGGTTGGGTTTCCGTGCCCGGCCGAGTCGTTCGTCAGGGTTTTTCGGCGTGTCTCTCGTCGTGTTCCCGGCGCTGGCGGTCCATGCGGCGGGCGGCCTCCAGAACGTCCTCCGGATACAGGCTGTTCAGGGCACCGGTATCCAGGACCTGCTCCACGGAATGTTCGGGGATCATCATCCACTCGGCGGCGTGCGGCACGGGCAGCGGTTTACCCAGCACGCGGTATATAAACCATACGGCCCACCGTCCCGGCCGGGAACCGGATAGAAACCTCAACCGTCTTACCTCCTGCAAAGAACGACTCCGAAGGGCTTATTGTAGCCCAGACAGTGTACAAACCCTCCGGTATTTAGCAGACGTGAAGAGGGTTGTCCAGGCTGGTAAACGCGTAAGATACAATGATCTCTGTGAGAGAAAAGACCCTCGATTTCTATGAGCTGGTAGAGCGGGCGCTGGACGGGGTTCCGCGAGAGCTTTCGGAGCTTCTCGACAACGTGGCGATAGTGATCGAAGACTGGCCGGAGAACTCGACGCCACTAAGTGAGAGACAGACCCTGTACGGGTTGTATGAGGGTGTCCCGCTGACGGCTCGCGGCACGAGCTATAACGGCGTGATGCCGGATAGGATCACCATCTTCCGGGGCCCTCTTGAGCGAGACTTCCCGCCGGAGAGTCTGGAAGAACAGGTCCGGGTCACGGTGGTACACGAGATCGGCCACCACTTCGGCTTCGATGAAGAACGCCTGGAGGAACTCGGATGGGGATAGGGCGGAACAATGGTGTGGAAGGCTCAGTCAGCATCGAGCAGCATATAGCGGCCCCGGCGCACAAAGTCGGTCCCTATATAGGAGACTTCCGGAACGCCGGAAATTGGATGGTCGGCATCGAAAGCGTAGAGCGGATCGCGGAGAACACTTATCGGCTGAAGCTGGATACCCCGGTCGGCAAGATAGAGCCGGGGGTGAGCGTCACCGAACACGGGGACCACAGCGTACGGTGGATGTACACCTCGACGGTCGAAGGCGGCGGCCGCGTGGAAGTCTCGCCCAACTCAACCGGCGGGTGCGTCGTCTCATACACTGGGGAGTTCAAGCTAAAGCGGAAGCTCCTCGACCGGGCGGCGCGGGCGGTAGGCATGGAGCGATTCTCCCGCAGGAACGGGGAGCGCTCCCTCTTGCGCCTCAAACAACTCATGGAGGCGCGCCGCTACTGATGCCGGACCACGCAACCATCTCGAAAAATCGGAGGTACGAATAATGGGTTTACCGGAGTTGCTGATCGTGCTCTTTCTAGTGTTCCTGGTCGTGGGCCCGAAACGCATCCAGAAGCTGTTCAAGTCCCTGGGACGCGGGGTGAGCGACTTCAAGACGGAGTTCGGCAACGACGAAAAGGCCGAGCTTTCCGAAGAGGACAAGAAGAAAGAAGAGAGCCAGAAGCACCTGAGCTAGAACAAGGCGCGGGTTCCGTGCTATTGGCAGGAGGTACATGGTGGGGTCGTCCCCATCGTC
Organism: Rubrobacterales bacterium; assembly: GCA_038198625.1. Classification (GTDB taxonomy): domain Bacteria; phylum Actinomycetota; class Rubrobacteria; order Rubrobacterales; family Rubrobacteraceae; genus JBBPZK01. The sequence continues at coordinate 2,369 of JBBPZT010000101.1, read as the reverse complement.
CTCGACGCTCGATCCCAACCTGGATTCGTAAGCGTCGCCTGAAGACCGTCTCGCGCCACGAAAGGAGGCAACAAGATGCCAGCGCCCAGGAGCATAGCCCGCTTCAACAAACGCTTCACCAACAGGGTAGCCTTGAGGGTGGCAGGCTACCTGCCGGGGTTCGCGATCTTGAGCCATATCGGCCGAAAATCCGGCCGTGCTTACCGGACACCTGTCAACGCCTTTCACGCAGACAGTGGGTACATCATAGCCCTCACCTACGGGGCTGAGAGCGACTGGGTGAAAAACGTCCTGGCTGCGGGGTCATGCGAGCTTCAGGTGAGGGGTCGGCGAGTGCGTCTCTCCTCTCCTCGTATAGAGACAGACCACAGTAAAGAATGGGCGCCGCTCCCCGTCAGGCTCATCCTGGGCCTCATAAACGCTCCCCAGTACATGCGCCTTTCACCGTAGCGAGGCAACCCGGCCGCTACCCTTCCCCAGGCTCGTCCTTGCTGTCCGGTTGCGGAGGCTCTTCCTTTCCGGATTGGGTTCCTTCCTTGGAGGAAGCCTCTTCCCTGGCTGCTTTACGCTCGGCGCGGCGTTTCTCGCGTTCTTCCGGCGAGAGCTTCGGTGAAGGTTTTTCGGCTCCGTCGGGTTGTTTTTCGTCTTCTCCCTCGGGCGGTTTGGGGAGGCCGGTGATCTCGCTGACCTTCGCCTGGATCTCCCCCACATCCGGCCTCTCACCGACCCAGGCGTGAGAGATTTTATTCTCCGTCCCGACGATGAATACCGCGGGACGGGCATACTCGCCGTGTTCCTTGTCGCTCTCCAGCAGGCCCCACTCGCGGGTGGCGGTCTTCGAGTAATCGTAGAGCACGTAAGACTTTATGCCGCTCTCTCTGACGAAAGCCCTCGCCTCGGATGGCTCGGCGACCCCGATACCGACCACGGAGCCCAGAGACAGGTTGATCTCATCTTCTTTCTCGGCCAGGGCCTTGAAGTACTCTACGTCCTCATCGCTCCAGGCTCCCCGGTAGAAGACGACGACTACCGGACCGCGCACGACGACGCGCATGCCGAGACGGAGCCGGCCACCCTGGGCGCTCGACAGGTTAAAATCCGGGGCCTCATCCCCCACCTCCGGAACGTGAACAGCTTTCGTACGCGCCACGAATTTCCTCCTTGCGTGCTTGGAATTTGATCTCGGCCCAAATACTACAGGCATAAAGCAAACTTGACCCGAATCTTACTCGTCCTTCAGGTTCAGGTACTTGTCCACGGAGAACTTGAAGCTCTTTTCGTGGGTGTTCCCTGAAGCGTCCTCGACCACTAGGCTGGCGCGGGGGCTGCCACTGTATCCGGCTTCCCTGAAGCTACTCGCCAGCTCCTTCGCCCGGATCCAGAACCGGGCGCCCTCACCGGCTTCCAGGACGAAAGGGAAACTCCGGTCTCCTTCCAGACCGTCGGTAGGGGTCAGGGAATGACCTGATTTCGGGGCCACGTAGACCTGCCGGATGCCGGCTTCCGAACCTCCCTTGTTCGCCACTTCGAGGATGAGGTAGAGTGGGGAGATCCCTCCTTCCGGAAGGGCGAACGCCCCCGGCGACTGGCCGAGCGCGAGACGTGGTTTCTTCCTTCTGTCGAAAAATCGGGAGATCATGTCATCCACGCCATTCTACACGCCGCGACGACCGAACCTTCCTCCCCCTTCTGCTAACATTCCGACCGTAACCTCATCAGGAAAGGGCTTCTCTTGCGAATCATCCTAACGGACCTGGACCGTGACGCCGACAGACGCGGAAACGAACGTGTGGAAGCGCAGCGTCTGGTCAGAGGATAGTCGCTTGAGGCTGCTCATGACCCATGGGTACATGCTCTCCGGCTCGGGGAGCAACGTTTACGTCCAGAACCTCTGCCGCGCTCTGGTGCGGAAGGACCACGAAGTCCACCTCCTCTGCCAGGAACCCCATCCGCTGGACTACGACTTCGTAAGCTCCCACCACACCGTCGATGGAGATACTATCGAGGAGGTAAGCAGCCAGGAGACGGACTATCCGGGGCGCTGCGCCGTGTACTCGCCGGAGATAGGAAGCCTCCTTCCGGTTTACGTCTACGACGATTACCCCGGCTGGCTGGTAAAGACCTTCCTGGACCTGACGGACGAGGAATTGGAGAATTACATCGACCGCAACGCCGCCGCCGTAAGGGCCGTGCTCGGAGCGTCGAGGTCCAGGGCTGTCGTGACCAACCACTCGGTGCCGGGACCTCTTATCTCCCGTCGCGCCCTGGGTGGTACCGGCGTCCCCTACGTCAGCATCGTGCACGGTAGCTGCCTCCAGTACGTCTCGCGCAGGAGCCCCGGATACATGGCCCTGACCCGGGAAGGGCTT
>JBBPZT010000100.1:0-20521 GCA_038198625.1 Rubrobacterales bacterium | reverse complement strand
TTCAGCTTCGGGAAAGCGTATTGGAGGAAGTCCTTCGCACCGTCTCCCGAGTTGCGGTGGATGAGTAGAACAGCGGTTGCATGAACGGGTGGAAGGACCACGCCGGAAGTCCTGTGCTCTTCGGGGGCGTCCGGGCTCTCGTCAGCGTGCCAGAAACCGGCTCCGGGGAAGTAGTTGTGGAGGTTCGGGTTGAAGACGATCTGGGGCACGAGACCGTTTTTCCACTGGGCGTCGAAGAGATGACGCAGTTCCTTCTCCGCCTTTTCCCGGTCGTAGTGGGCGTAGCCGATGGCGATGAGCGCCGAGTCCCACGACCACTGGTGCGGGTAGAGACGTGGGCCGGGTTTCGTGTAGTCCCCGGTCCAGTTAAAATCCAGAACCTGCTTGGCCTGATGGATCAGGGCGTCGTTGTCTTCGGACATGAGACCTCCTCGCGCCGTTCCCGACAGGACCGAAATCCTGGCCGGGCTGCTTTTATGCACCGCCCGAATTGTCTACCATACCGCCTACACGCGCACCATCGTTGGCAAAGGTCCGGTAAAGCTTTCGTTAAGCTTTGCCGGATATCGGGTATCATCAGCCCAGACCATACTCGTGTGGCTGGAGAGACGTCGAGCAAGGGGAGCCGGGAATTATGCGGGGAAAACTCGTGGTGGCTGGAGCGTTGGGCATTGCCGCCTTTGGCGCCTATCAGTCGTACAAGAAACCAGAGCCGCTACAGACCGGCTACTCGGACGCCGCGACGAAGATACTCGTCGTGGGTGGCGGGTTCGGCGGGCTGGCAGCGGCGGAGGAACTAGTGAGGGAGCTTGGTAAAACACCGGGCAGCCGGGACGTAGGTGTAGCGGTTCTGGACCGCTCTAATTACACGACGTTCTGGCCGATGGTGCCGTCGGCCATCTCCGGCGACATCGAGGTCCGCCACGCCGCCCACGCCATACGAAGGATCACACAACCCCTTGGCGTCGAGTTCTTCGAGGCAGAGGTCACGGGCGTAGACTTCGAGGCCCGCGAGGTTCACACCGAAGTCGGAGACTTCTCCTACGACTACCTGGTGCTGACCCCGGGCAGCCGCACGACTTTTTTCGGTACACCGGGTGCCGAGGAGCACGCCATGGACCTGAAAGGGCTGCGGGACGCCCTGCGGGTCCGCAACCGGATAATAGACTGCTTCGAGGAGGCCGAGAGACGCCAGGGGGAATGCGGAGACGGCCTGCTCACCTTCGTTTTCGTGGGCGGAGGGGCGACGGGTGTCGAGGGTGTCGCCGACACGCACGACCTGATCTTCGACGTTCTAAAACGTGACTACCCGAAGGTGGACTTCAATAAAGTCCGTCTCGTCCTCGTAAACTCCGGAGACCACATACTAAAAGGCATCGACCGCTCTCTCGCCAACGCAGCCCGCCGGCGTCTCGAAGCCCAGAAGGTCGAGGTCATAAACGACACCAAGGCGAAAGAGGTCCGCCCCGACACCGTAATACTTTCCGACGGCCAGGAGATACCCGCCCGCACCGTCATCTGGACAGCCGGGGTCGAGCCGCCTCTCCTGGTAGGTAAATTGGACCTGAAGAAGGATCATCGTGGTCGCGTCCTGGTGGACGAGAACCTGCGGGCCAAGGAACATCCCGGAGTCTACGCCGTGGGCGACTGTGCCTGCATAGACTACGATGGCCCTCCCGTGCCGGCCCTTGCCCAGGCCGCCGAGCAAGAGGGAAAAACAGCGGCCCGGAACGTGGCCGCGGAGATCCGGGGCGACAGCCTCACGCCGTTCCGCTACGAGCAGTTGGGCCAGCTCGTGGACCTCGGCACCGGGAGCGCCCTGATCGACATCTTCGGCGTCAGGTTCAGCGGTTTCCTCGGCGCTCTAGTATGGAGAGGAGTCTATCTTAGGGAACTCGGCCACAACCTCAACCGGGCGCAAGTGTTGCTCGACTGGGCAACCGACATATTCGCCCGTCCAGACACCTCGAAGCTCTTCGAGGACTGAAATAAGATATACGCGCCGGCAGTTTCATGTAACCGTTTTAATCAAGCCTTTACAAAAACCTAACCAACTCTTGCCGGAGGTTAACCGGTCCGGATCATAATTACCTCGTAATGCATGCTCCGTGAGGGAGCGGGAGAGAGCAGATGGAGACAAGGTACCCGGGCCCGAAGCGCTCGTGGCCTCGTAGGAGAAGGTAGATCAGCTGATGGACTGGTTATCGCGGGAAGCATCCCACCGAGACAACGGAGACGAAGACATAAGGCTCGAAGTGGAACAGCTAGCCAGGACGCTCGATCGCATGGGCGTCACCGGGCGGCGGCGGCTCGCGCAGATCGTCGGGGCCCACTACTGGTACAAGGGCGAGTTCGACAGGGCAATCGGTGTAGCGCTTGCCGAAGGCAAGATACGGGAGGTAGATCACAGCTCCCCGGAAGGCGACACTCTCTACGGCCCCCCCGAGGATAGCGATACTGACTCTGGTGTAACGTAGGCCGAAACCAGCAAGGTGGAGCCTCCCGAAGAAGACCGTGCGTCCCAGGTCGTGATGTCGTCCGGGTGTCCTTGGGTAGAAGACCTTCGGGACAGTCCGTCGAAAACGTCCCGGAAGAGGTCAATGCAGCCGTCTGATGAACCGTGGATATCCTGCCAGAAGGCCACCTATTTGCGGAATTTCGGGGGACACAGCCGCGTCTTTATCCGTACAAGCGCTCCCGGCGGTCGAGGTCTTCGAAAACCTCGTTTATGTACCAGGAAAGTGTAACGGTGGCGCCATACGTCAGCGCGATTCCGGTTATCCAATTCTTGACGCGCATTTCCCTCCTATTTGTACTTTGGTACTTTGGTAAGTCAGCTTCACGGGTGCTCTTTCGGGTGTTCGGTGGCCGGACACCATCCCGCGATCACTTCCAGAGTCCATTACACGCCCGGAAAGCGAGCTCAAGTGGCTTGGCCCCGACGGTTCGCTATCCAAGTTTGGGGATTTACATCGAGCGTTTGAGTAGCCAAGGGGCGGTTTACTCCGGTCTACCCACGACGACCGAGATCAGGCTACCATTCGTGATCGGCGTAGGCGTCGCGTCTATTATCCCCCGGACGATCTGAGAAAGCCTTGAGAAAGACTCCCACAAAAGCAGCCTCGACGACGAGCGACAAGATGCCAAGCCCTTCGAGCCACACGTCCGGCGGGATGCCGGGCAGGCCTACCGTACGGCTGATCACGTAGGCGATGAACGAGCCGCCGGCGACGATCAGACCAAGAACCCAACCGTAGCTCCAGTCTCGCCGGTAGATGCCGATCGCGGCAATAGCTGCTCCCACACCATTCGCCAGGAACAAGAGTCCCTTGTAAGCGGCGTCACCGAAGCTGCTCGGCGCGTCGACCAGGTGAATTAGCCCCACTACGATTATGAGGACTATCGCCGCGCCCTCGATCCTGCTGCCCTGCTTCGTCATCCAACAACCTCCTATTTCGTTCGCTGTCAAGTCTTGGCGGCGCCCAATGCCGTCACCGTTCCCACGAGTATGGGCTGCGAAGCTGTGTTTCGTACTTGAGAAGGATAAGGATTCTCACAGGAAAGAATATCCGCCGTACTCCCGAGCATCGTGGTAGATATTACGGTCCGCTAGAGAAAGTTTATGAAGCTGGCAATCCTTGCCAGGAGCGATGCTTCCGCTTTTGTCGCTGGACGTAGAAGATCCTGGCGACGAGACTCGGCCTCCTACGGACCAGGAAGTCGTAGTCGAAACACGGCGCCTCTACCGGCGGCGTTTTCGGCAACGAGTCCGCCTCCCTGGAGACGGGCGAGATCCCGGGCTATGGAGAGGCCCAGGCCCGTGCCTCCTCCCGCACGGGCGCGCGACTCATCCGTGCGATAGAAGCGGTCGAAGATGCGCTCCAGATATCCGGCGGGTATACCGGGGCCGGTGTCCGCGACGGTGGTCTCCACGCCGCTGTCGAGCCGGCGACCGGAGATCGTCACGGTCCCTCCCTCTGGTGTGTGACGCACTGCGTTGTCCAGCAGGGCGGTGAGGATCTGGGCGGTCTTGTCGGGGTCGCCACGCGCCGGGAGGCTCTCCGGTACTTTGATCTCCAGGTGGACACCCTCCGTTTCGGCTTTTTTCAGGAACCGTCCCGTCGTCTCGTCCGTGATGACCGAGAGGTCGAAGGGCTTGTCCTCGGCGTCGAGCTTACCGGCGTCGAGCCGGGCCAGGACGAGCAGGTCCGAGAGTAAGGCGTTCATCCGGTCGATCTCGGAGAGCTGGTCTTCGACGATCTCGGCATTGTCCGGATCGGTCGGGTCACGCTCCATGACCTCGGCGCCTATTCTTACGAGGGCGAGGGGAGTCTTTAGCTCGTGGGAGGCGTCGGCTATAAAGGTACGCTGGCGCTGGAAGGAATCCTGGACCGGCAGCATCGCCCGGCGCGACATGAACAACCCGCCCATCCCCGCCAGCAAGAGAGCCCCCAAGCCGACGGGTACCAGTATCAGTATGAGGCTGCTTACCGTCTGCCGGACCAACCGGCGCGACTGCGCGGCCTGCACCACCGCTATAACCTTCCCGGAGCGGTTGGTTACGGGGAGGCTGACGACCCTTACTTTGCCTTTGGATTCGGATAGCGTCTGAGTGATCGTCTTTCTCTCCCGCTCGGCTTTTCGGGCCTCTTTCGTAAACGGAAGGCCCAGGGAAGACGAGGAGTTGGGACCAGGTGTCTTGCCGTATATCTCTCCCTGGTCAACGCTCACGCCTTTGGGCGGTACCGAGTACACGGCGATCTCCGGCCCGGGGCCGGCCCCACCGTCGGGCGGCTTGCCTGAATCCCGCCCCTGGGAACTGGGAGGACGCCCCTGTTCCGATCCTCCCGGACCGTGGTTCTTTACAAAGCTGGCCGCGCCCCGGGCCATCTGGGCGAGCTGGTCGTCCTGCTGGGCGGTAAGCTGGCCGGAGAAGGTGGTTACCACGATGGCGCCGAACAGTATGAGTATGAGCGTGAGTATGCCCACGTACATCAAGGTGAGGCGCCGGCGGATTCGCTCGATCACGGCACTTCCATCTCCCTTAAGGCCGGGGCTCGAAGGTGTAGCCCACGCCGCGGACGGTACGTATGCGGGAGGGCTCTCCATCCTGGTCGAGCTTCCGCCGCAGGTACGAGACGTACAACTCCACCACGCTAGTCGAGACCTCGCCGGGCACCCCCCAGACGGTATCGAGCAGGACGGAGCGGGAGAAGACCCTTCCGGGTCGTTGCATCAGGGCCGCGAGCAACGCGAACTCCTTGGCGGTCAGCTCTATACGTTTGTCGCCTCTGCGTACCACGTGGCGCACCGGGTCCAGCGCGACATCGCCGGCCCGGATCACCGTCCCGGCCTCGCCAGCCTCGCGCGGCCTCCTGGTGAGCGCCCTAACCCTTGCCAGAAGCTCGGATAAGGCGAAGGGCTTTGGTAGGTAATCGTCGGCCCCGGCGTCGAGGCCCTCCACCCGGTCCTCCACCTGTCCGCGGGCGGTCAGCATCAGAACAGGAGTGTAAACATCCGCCGCCCGTAGACCGCGCACGATCTGTACGCCGCTGCGCCCCGGGAGCATCCAGTCCACGATCAAGAGGTCGAAGGAATCTTCCAGGGCGCGGCTCAAACCAGTGCGGCCATCCCCGGCGCTCTCCGCGACATACCCTTCCTCTCTCAGGACGCGGGCGAGCATCCGGGCCATCTTCTCCTCATCCTCTATAAGCAAGATGCGTGCCATCTCTCACATCTTAGCCCACCCTCGACCACGCTATCCGGCCCGGCCGTCGTTTCTATGAAAACTCATAACCTCCCTGAAGGTGATTCACAGGCTTCTTGCCCAGACTGTCGGTAGAGACCGATCGTGAATAGACAGAGGAGGGTCAGGAGAGTTTCGTCAATAGACACCGACACAGCTTTACATTCGACATTCAAGCAGAAAACAAGGAGGCAAACGACATGAAACGAGACCCTCAGAAGATCTCCGCGAAGGCCCGCAACCTCAGCCGGCGGCAGATGCTCGGCCTTATGGAGTCGACGGCGGCTGCCGCGGCGCTCGCGGGTTGCGCGCCAGGACAATCCGGCTCGCAGCAGACGGCTAGCTTCACCACCCAGGCCGCTACCACTGGAGGGAGGACCGGGGCCTCTGCAAAGACTACCGGAGCCGCTACGAAGGCGACGCCTTCTTGCGTGCTCACGCCCGAGGTAACGGAAGGGCCATACTATCTGGACCTGCTCAAGATCCGCGACGACATAACGGAGAACATGAAAGGTGTGCCTCTGCAACTGCGCACTACCGTGGTGAACACCGCCGACGATTGCGCGCCGCTGAAGCATGCCGCCGTGGACATCTGGCACTGCAACGCCACCGGCGACTACTCCGGTTTCACGGGTGCGGAGAGCGCGAGCAATCCAGGAGGAAACGCAGTGTCTCAAGGAGCTCCTCCGCAAGGCGCTCCGCCCACAGGCCTGCCCCCGGATGGCGCCGGCGGCGCCCAGCCAACGGACAATAAGACGTTTCTGCGCGGCGTACAGCTAACCGACAAGGATGGCGTCGCGGAGTTCGAGACCATCTATCCCGGCTGGTATCAGGGGCGCGCCCTGCACATCCACCTCAAGATGCACGAGGGCGGCAAGACCTCCGGCAAGACATACGAGGGCGGACACGTCTCTCACACCGGCCAGCTATTCTTTCCAGAGGACGTAACCGAGCGGGTCGCCGCCGTCAAGCCGTACTCCAGCCACACCATCGACCGTGTACGAAATAGTGAGGACAACATCTTCCAGAAAGCTGGCGATGGTTCCATAGTCAAGCTTACAGGCTCGGTCAAAGAGGGCTTTGTTGCAGAGATCACCCTCGGCGTCAACCCAAACTCAACCCCGGACCCGGCCGGCGTGGACGCCGGGGGAACTCCTCCCAGCCTTCCCAGCACCGGAGGACAAACCTCGTAGTTGCCGTCGCCTTCTTCTCCACGGCTGGGTGAAGAAAGTAGCTTGCAGTTCCCGAACGCTACAAAGAAGGCAAAAGAAGCCAGTGTGAAGCCGCGGCAAGGATACCGGCGGCACGCAACATGAGGGAGGAAAACGATGACTCGCAAAAGATCCTCAGAAGACCAGGCGCCACTCTCGGGGGGCTCTCGGGCCGGACGCAAGAAGATTCGGCGAGTCTCGCAGCGCAAGGAGCTTGCGGTGGTTACGCTAGGCGCGGTCGCCTCGATAACGGGGATCGGCGGCTTCCTTGCCGCCAACCCGCCCGGCTGGGCCGTCTCCGACGCGAGCGCCAGGCCGGCTATTACTACAGCGGGAGCTACCACCCACGAAACCACCGCCCTGAAGGACGCCGCGCAAAAGGCTGCGACGACCGCGCAAACTGTTTCGACACCGAAGCGGATAGCCACTGGATCCTCTAGACAGCAACAAGCCGCCAAGGAGAAAGCCGCCCGACAACAGGCCGCTCGAGAACAAGCCGCCAAGGAGCAAGCAGTTCAACAAGCCGCCCAAGAGCAGGCAGCAGCCCAGCAGCAAGCAGCCGCACAACAGGCCGCACCGGTCTACTCTGCTCCGTCTCAGGCTCCCGCCGCTACCCAGACCCAGGGATCGTAATGTTACACAAGATGCGCACATTTTCCTGGGAGGAGCATGTTATGGGGACACAGGCGCAGCTCATGGTTACGACCGACGACCCCGAGGCGGGGAACGCAGCGCTTTTGCGGTCCGCCGAGGACCTGGCTGCTTCCGAACGGGCGCTCTCAAGGTTCGCCGAAGACAGCGACCTCTCGCGGCTGAACCACACGAAGGTTTGGGTGACCGGCGACCGTCTCCTAACGGGTGTAGAGAAGGCCATCGAGGCGTATGAGTGGTCGGACGGACTCCTTGACCCTCGCGTGGTCGACGCCCTCGAAAAGTTCGGATACCAGAATGGCGTACCGACCGGAGATGTCGGAGAGGTTGAGCCGGCGGGTGCTCTCGCCCGTGTGGACATGCGAGCCTGGATCGGCGAGCAGGGAAAGGTCTCGCTGCCCCCGGCGTTCGCCTTGATTTAGCGGGTGTTGGAAAGGCACTGGGCATCGGCTGGGCGGCGATGTGTCTGGCCGGCCACGCCGGCCTGCTCGTAGACGTGGGCGGCGACGTGATGGCGCTTGGCACGGATGATAAAGGAGAGCCCTGGCGGGTTTCGATCTTTCACGATAAGGTCGTCGGGGAACTCTCCGGCTCCTCGCTGGCTGTAGCTACCTCTACCACGAAGAAGCGGGCGTGGAAGGCCGGGGATGAAGAGGCGCACCACCTGATCGACCCGCGCACCGGTGGTCCTTCCCATGGAGAGATCTCCTACGCGACCGTCGCCGCCCCTACCATCCTGGAAGCCGACCTGGGCGCCAAACTCTTGATTCTCGAAGGTAAGTCGGCCCTACGGAGGTTCGACGCACGGTACAAAGCCGTCGTTACCGACCGGTGGGGCTGCTCGGAGGTGCTAGCGTGACCTCCCCACTTTTGAGCCTCGCCTCGCTTCTATTGGTTGTGACCGCCCTGATCTCCGCCGCCCTTACCGCAGCCCCGATACTCTTGCGGAGGCGGGACTTCGTCTCCCCGGCGTGGATGGCGTGGGCGGCGCCGGTTCTGGGCGTCTTTTGTCTGGCAGCCGCCGTAGCAGATGGCTCGACACGTCTCCTGGATCTCGCGACTGTAGCAGGCATCGTGCTAGTCGGAGGAGTCGCGGGGGCTGGCTGGCATCCTCCCGGCCGAAGGCTGCTCCTCGTAGCTGGGCTACTCGGTTTCGCGGCGGGAGTCATCGCACGCTGGAGCGTCTCCTCAGGCGCCGTTGCCCTCATGGCCGATCCCGGTTGGTCGGCCATACGTACACTTGATACCAACGGGCTGGCCTGGGGTATGGCACGGGCCGCGGGCTTCGTCGCCTTTCTGTCCGCGACGGGCGCTGTCCTGCTCGGTACCCGCCGTCCGGCCAGGCTTCCGGTGGGGGGACTCCCCGCGAGGGTATACGCGCTCCACCGCGCCCTCGGCATGGCGGCGGTTCTGGCGCTCGTCACGCACCTGACCGCGCTGTGGCTCGACTCCTTCGTGACCTTCAGTTGGACACAGTTGCTGCTGACTCCGTGGACCTCGAGTTACCGGCCGTTCGCGGTGACGCTTGGCTTCCTCGCGATGGTCGCTCTTCTCCTGACCGCGGCAAGCGGCGGCCTCCGGCGTCTGTTGCCCGGCTGGCGGGTAGTCCATGCATTGGCCTACGTCACGTTCGTGCTCGGTCTCGTGCATGGTCTGCTCGCCGGGAGCGATACCGGATCCCCCGTCGCGCTCGCCTTTTACCTTGTGGCTTTGCTCGTGGTTGGGTGGACCTTGTTTCGCCGCTTCTACTCTCCTCCGCGCACTCCCAAAGTGCCCTCGGATTCCAGTGAGGAAGCTTCCTCTCACTCGACGGCGCCGGGTAGGGAGACGCGGAAAGCGGATAGCCTCCGTTCATGAGGCCGTTGCCCTCGCAGCCTCATAGTAGCCCAGATCGTTCGAGAATTTTTCGAGGAAGGTGCCGTACCGGCGGGAACATGGGCTCCGTTTCGGAAACCCTTCTTTCTAGAATGAGAGCGATGGGGTTGGGTCTGGATCCCACCTATGAAAATTCATACGTATCTCAAAGGTCGATCACAGTCCGTAAGAGCAGAATAACGAAACTAGAGAAGGAAGAGACCGAGAAGGAGCGAAGATGGGCCTGATAGAGATTTCACCTAGCGTCTTGTTGTATTACGGCGATCTTGCCCTCCTTCCGGCCTTGCTCGTCGGGGCGTTGGGCGTGCCCCTGCCTTGCACGCTGTTGTTGCTGGGCGCCGGGGCTCTCATCCACGAGGGAACGTTAAGCCTGGCGCCGGTCGCCACCCTTGCCTTGCTGGGGGCGGTGATGGGCGACACCGGAGGTTACCTGGTAGGGCGTTACGGCGGATCCCACGTGCTGGACCGCGTGTCGCGAGGAGGACGAACCCTCGACGCCTGGCGCCGGGCGCGAGGCGCATTCGACCGTGGGGGCGGCCCGGCAATATTCTTCACCCGCTTCCTGCTGACGCCGCTGGCCGCGCCGACGAATGTCATTGCTGGTGGCAGCGGTTATGACTTCCGGCGTTTCTTGTTCTTCGACATTGCGGGCGAGGCAGTGTGGGTGGGCCTCTTCGTCGGGCTCGGCTACCTGTTCACCGGTAGTGTGGAGACCCTGGGCGCGTTGGCGAGCGACCTTAGCTGGGCCGTACTGGTGGCGGCGGCTCTCGCGCTGGTAGCCTATATGGTCGTCTACCGGACCCGCGCTCGTCTTTCACACCAGTGAATCGATCCGACCTCGACGGAGCCACTAAACCGCCGACCGCTGACTGCGTGTTGACATAGTTGTCTCAAAACCGGTAGCTTATCCAACGGTTCCGGCAAGCCGGACACGGTGCCGGGGCCACACGGTCACGGTATTAGAACGGCCCGGCCGGAGATCTCCCCGCGATCGAGCGCCTTGTAGGCCGCGTCTACCTCATCTAGGGAGAACTTCCGCGAGACCGTCTCTTTGGGATTCAGGAAACCTCTGGCGGCCAGTGAAAGGATCTCCGGCATGTCCGTGCGTGTCCGGGCCCCGTAGGAGCCGATGATGCGCTGGCTGCGGCGCACGATCTGGGTGATACCGATCGGAGCCGTAGTCTGGCCCGGGGCTATCCCCACGGCCACCATCCGTCCCCCGTCCCGCATCATCCCGGCAGCCTGAACGAAGGTCTCGGGACGCCCCAGCACCTCGAAGGCCACGTCCACGCCCTCGCCGCCGGTCAGTTCTCGTACCCGCTCCACCGCATCTTCCTCCGCGCCGTTGACCACGTCGGTAGCGCCCAACCGGCGGGCGGCCTCCAGCTTCTCGTCCGTGATATCCACGACGATGACCTGCGAAGCGCCGAAAGCGCGGGAGATCTGGACGACGTTCGAACCCACGCCACCGGTAGCCACCACCGCCACCCGTTCCCCGGCCCCTAGGTTCGCCCCGTGACGCACAGCTCCGTACGCCGTGAACACCGCGCATCCCAGGATAGCCGACTCCTCGGCGGGCAACTCCTCCGGCAGCGGGAAGACATCAGTGGCCGGCACCACCGAGTACTCGGCGTGTCCCCCCATGGAGTACATCGCCAGGGGGCTTCCATCTTTCCTGAACAGGCGGGTCTCGCCGTCGTAGAGCACACCCTTGAGGCGGTTGAGCGCGAAGAAGCGCTCGCAGAGGTCGTCCCTGCCCCGGACGCAGTACCGGCAGGTCCCGCAGGGCATTATGAAGCTCGCCGCTATCGCAGCACCCTCTTGCAGTTCCTCGGCCCGGTCTTCGAGACCGGGCCCCAGTTGTATCCGCGGCGATCCCTCCGGGTCAAGCCGCGCCTCCACTCTCCAACGACGCTCGGAGAGTCCACACACCGCGCCATCCCGGCAGCTTCCAACCCTGAGCAACACGTCCAGGTTACCCTCATCTCCCGCCAGGGCAAGCGTGGCCCGCACCGGCAACTCTTCCCCGGTAACGAGCAAACTTCCATCCGGCAGAAGCTCGTCTGAGGAGATGGAAAGTTGCACCGGAGGACCGAGCGAGGAGTCCAGCCTTTCACCCTCCGGGACGCGGAGCGTCGCCGTAACCTCGACCCCGGCGACGAGCTCGACCGGCCCCAACCGCAGTGCAACCGGACCCTCCACCGCCACTGGAACAGGAGGTCCGAGGCCCGAAAGCTCGAACGGCGAGACCCCACCATCCGCGCCCACCACCACCAGCCGGTGGTTGTTCGTGTCCGCCACCAGAAGGTCTTCTCCAACGGGCGTCGCCCCGGAGGGCTCCGCCAAGCCGTCGCGGGCAAGCGTGGTGAGCTCGTTTTGTCCAGTATCGAAATGTCTTAGGGCGGAATTGTAAGTGTCGCAGACAATAGGACCATTCTCCGTAGCGGCAACGCCCAGCGGATGCTGGAGGAGCGCGTCCAGGGCGGGACCGTCAGCGTGGTCGAAGTCGAAGAGTCCGCTGCCGACGGCGGTACGGAGGTCGCCCGAGCGGTCCAGGTAGCGGAGCGAAGAGGTCTCCGAGTCGACGATCCAGAGTCGCTCTCCATCAGAAGATATGCAACTCGGCTGGGCCATCGCCGCCTGCTCCGCCGGGCCATCCATGATGCTCTCCACGCCACTCCCGGCGACCACGGAGACCTCGCCGCGCGCGAGGTCCAACGTCCAGAGCTGGTGCGGTCCGGCCATCGCGATTACGACCCGTCCCTCCCACAGCTCCAGATCCCACGGTGAGTTGAGGGCCGTGCGGAGCGCCGCGCCCCCGGAAGCACCCCACCGGGCCTGGCTGCCGTTGCCTGCAATGGTCTCCACGGATTCATCGTCCAGGCCAAGCCTGCGGATCAGGTGGTTTCCCGTATCCGCGACGAGCAGCGTGCTCTCATCCAGGAACAGGAGCCCCTGCGGATCGAAGAAGGTGGCCTCGGAGAACCTACCGTCCGAAGCGCCGCGCGCACCGGTTCCAGCGACGGCTACGACCCTGGCTTCATCACCGTCGGGGCGCGCGACGACCACGCGGTTGTGGCCGGAGTCGGAGACTGCCAGCAGGCCGTCCGGGCCGACGGCGACCTTGTCGGGGAAGCGCAGGGCACCGCTGCGTACCCTGGGCGGAGGTAGCCGGAGCGGCTCCTCGTTCAGGGTGCCGCGTTCCTCGTGGTAAGAGATGATCTCCTCGATCGCCCGCCCGTAGCCCTCCGGGTCCACGAGCACGAGGGTCGGCCAGGCCCGGACGCCGTACTGGTCCCAGGTGGTCCGGTCCGGGTCGTCGAGGACCGGGTGGCGCACGTTATAGCGGGCGACGGCGCGTTCCAGGGCGATGTGATCCTTCTCGTGCTCGAACTTGGGTGAGTGAACCCCGATCACCACGAGCGAATCCCCGAAGCGCTCCTCCAGCGGCCTCAACTCTTCCAGCTCCTCCAGCGGCCTCAACTCTTCCAGGACGTGCAGGCAGTTGATGCAGCAGAAAGACCAGAAATCGAGCAGGACGACCTTACCCCGCAAAGAAGCCAGAGAGAGGTCTTCGGGGGCCTGGATCCAACCGCCCCTCCCGACCAACTCCGGCGCCCGGACCCTCCCGCGCCGCCAACTACTACTACTCACTACGAGACGGCGCTCTGGACGGCCTCCGAAAGCGTCGGGTGGATATGAACGGCATCCTTCATGACCGTGTAAGAAGCCCCGGCGTTCATCAGCTCTATGTACTCGTGGACCAGCTCGCCGCCCTCGACGGCAAGCACCGCCGCCCCGAGTATCTGACCGTTGCCACCGTCAACGACCACCTTTATAAAGCCCTTGGTCTCCCCGATCTCCCTGGATTTACCATCCTTCTTCATCTCGAAGCGCATGACCTCCACGTCGTAGCCGGCCTCGCGGGCCTCACGCTCTGTCATACCCGCCCGTCCGAGCTCCGGGTCCATGAAGATAGCGTAGGGCACCACCCGATCCGTGGTGTGAGAGCCGTCACCCGCCATCTGCGAGAAGAGGACCTTGTAGTCGTCGTACGAAGTGTGGGTAAACATCGGCCCGCCTCGCACGTCTCCCGCGACCCACAGCCCCTCAACACCCGTCGCCAGGCGCTCATCGGCCTCGATGATGCCCTTGGCGGTCTCCAGCCCGACGTTCTCCAGCCCCATGTCCCCGGTGTTCGGCTGCCGTCCGGTCGCGATAAAGAGGTGCGAGGCCTCCAGCCGCTCCGGCCCCTCGCCACTCAGTCCAAGCGTGACACCGCTCCCATTTTTCTCGACTTTCTCGGCGCGCGTCTCGAAGAGGAACTCGACGCCCTCCTCTTCCAGGAGGGCCTTCATGGCCCTCGCGATGTCCTCGTCCTCGTGGGGCGCCACCTGGGCCGAGCTACCGACGACTACCGTCACCCGGCTGCCCATCCTACGGTAGAACTGGGCCATCTCAAGGCCGATGTAGCCACCGCCGACTACCGCGAGGTGATCCGGAAGCTCAGTGTGCT
The DNA here is from genome assembly GCA_038198625.1 of Rubrobacterales bacterium. Lineage (GTDB taxonomy): Bacteria > Actinomycetota > Rubrobacteria > Rubrobacterales > Rubrobacteraceae > JBBPZK01. The sequence goes on along the minus strand of JBBPZT010000100.1, from coordinate 6,522 downwards.
CCAGCCAGTTGCCGGACTCGATGTAGTCTACGTCTTCGAGGCCGTCTATCGGGGGAACCTGGGTCCGCGTCCCCGTATTTATGACCACCTGCCGGGCGGTAACGAAATTCTCCCCGACGCTCAAGTGGAAGCCTTCATCGTCTTGTCCCGTGAAGGTAGCGTGGCCCCTTATAAGAGCGGGGTTCTCCGAACCGTCGAAGCCTTTTTCGATGCCGCTCCTGCTCGTCTCGGCCATACCCTTCGCGCGTTCTATCACCGCCGGGAAATCGACCTCTACCTCGGGGATCCGGATTCCGTAATCCGAAGCGCGGCGGGCCTGGTGGGCCACCCTGGCCGATGCGATCGCCGCCTTCGTGGGCGTGCAACCGAAGTTAACGCACGAACCGCCCAGGTCCTTTCGCTCGGCGAGCGCGACGGACATTCCCTCGCCGGCCAGCGCGTAGGCCAACGGGATACCCGCCTGGCCGCCGCCGATTATCAGAACGTCGTAGGTATCTCCGCTCTCCATTATCATCCTCTCTAGTGGCACGTTATCGTGCCGGAAGCCTTACACATCCGGCACACCGTTTATATCAGGGACGAGGAGGGTTCGTGTGTGAGTGGAAACCCTAGCGGACTACGGCGCCGTCGTCGCGGAAGATCTCGATAGCGTCCGGGTCGGTGTGGAAGATACGAACCTGTACGGTAGAAGAGGCGAGGAGCACGCCCAGTAGGCCGCCCCGTAGCTCGTTTGGCTTCGCGGGTTCGACCCATCCGACCTCCGCGTTGGTAAGGTCCGCATCGGTGGTGACGAACCTCTGTAGAAGCAGGCTGAGCGGGACGCGCAACAGGAAGGCGAGGGCGAGACCTCCCAGTACCAGGAAGTACAGCTCCCACCCGATAGTGAGCCCGGCGTAGAGCCCGATCCCGATGGCGGCCAGGAACATGACGGCGGAGATCAAATTAGCCGCCACGATGGTCGTGCCGCAGTTGCGGTGAATGGCGAGCTTCTTCTCCCCGCCCTTTAAACGCTCCATGGCTTCCCTGGCCGCGCTGTCCACCTCTTCGAGCGAACGAACACCCTGCACGAAGAAGCCGTCGTTGGTCGAGAAACCGTTGAACTTGCGGCCCAGCTGACGCTCCATCATCACGACGATGGTCGCGTGCTCCAGGGCGTGGTTGCGGCGGAGGACCTTGTTCCCGAACATCGCCTTGAGCTGCCGCGGGTAGATAAACAGGCTCCCGACCGCCTGCAAAGAGAACAGGATCGGCAACAAGAACAGGCACAGCACCGCGAGGAACGCCACGAGAAAAACCAACACCAGGACCACTTTTATCACCTTCGTACGGGAGACTCTATCTTGCTGTTAGTATACCCCCGCATCGGCTCCGCGCGACGAAAACTCTCACCTCCAGACGAACGGCAACGCTACTTCTTCCGGACCCTCCAAATCATGGAGCAACCCAAGAGCCGCCAGCGCGACCACCCGATGCCTTTCCCGGTCCCCCGGTTCACCCATCGGGTGGTTGTACGGGAACGGGACGTAAGCGACCCGGGGAGCCTCTACCCCATGCTCCATAGCGACCGTCACCGTCGGGATGCCGGCCTCCTCTATGGCAGTGCTCACCAGCCCCACGGACCGGTGACACAGCGGTCAGGAGGGTGTGAGGAGCACGGCGTCTACCCCGTCTTCCACGAGCTCCGCCGCGACCTCCGGGGCAGTCTGTTCCATCAGCGGGCCTGGATCGTGGATGGCCCCCATGAAGCTGAAGTGGCGCCGGTTCAGTTCTCCGACGACACCCTCTTCCGCGAGTCTCCGCAGAGTCCACAGGGGGAATACGCTGTCGAGGTCCGCATCCTCTTCGGGCCGGTAGTAGGCGTGGGTCCAGGTGAGGGTCGTGGCCGTGGTCGGGACCTCCCGGTGGGAGCAGTCGCCGAGGAAGTCGTCTATGTCGAAACGTTTTTGGTCCGGCAGGTGGACGCCGCCGGTCGTGACGAGCGCTAGGCGACTTTCAGAGAGCGGTTTTGCCGGACGTACGAACGGGAGCATCAGACGTTGAAGCGGAAGATCACGACATCCCCATCCTTGACGATGTAATCCCGGCCTTCGAGCCGGACTTTCGCCACCTCTTTGGCCTTGTTCCACGAACCTGCGGAGACGATGTCTTCCCAGTCTCCGGTCTCGGCGGCTATAAATCCTCGCTCCATATCCGAGTGGATGCGGCCCGCCGCCTGCCGGGCCGTCGAGCCTTTCCGTACGGTCCACGCCCGACTCTCTTGCTCTCCAGTAGTAAGAAAGGTGATTAGCCCGAGCAGCTTGTAGGCCGCCAAGACGAACTCCTCGAAGCCCGTCTTCTCGACGCCGAGCATCTCCAGGTACTCGTGCGCCTCATCCTCGGGCAACTCCGCGACCTCCACCTCCAGCCTCGCCGAGAGCCGCACGACCTCCGCCCCCTCGCGCGCCGCAAGCTTCTCTACCTCAGCGCTGTAACGGTTGCCCTCCGCCACCGACTCCTCGTCCACGTTCGCGACGTACAGGGTCGGCTTCGCCGTGATGAGCGTACCCAGGGCTTCCGCCAACGCCTCATCCTCAGGATAAGTGCGGGCCGGATTCCCGTCCGAGAGGTGGTCCCTTAGCTTCTCCAGCCCCGCAGCCTCCGCCCTGAGCTTCGCGTCACCACTTTTGGCGGCCCGGCCCACCCGCTCCAGCCTTCGCTCGGTGCTAGACAGGTCCGCCAGCAAGAGCTCCGTCTGTATGGTCTCGATGTCGTCCAGCGGGTTGACGCCGCCGTGGACGTGGGCCACGTTCTCATCCTCGAAGCAGCGGACAACGTGCGCCACCGCCTCGCACTCCCGGATGTGGCCGAGGAAACGGTTCCCGAGCCCCTCACCCTCGCTCGCCCCGCGCACGAGCCCTGCGATGTCCACGAAATCGACCGTTGCCGGGACCACCTTCTTGCTCCGCGACACCTCGGCCAGCGCTCCCAGCCGCGCGTCGGGCACCGTGGCCACCCCGAGGTTCGGGTCGACCGTGGTGAACGGATAGTTCTGGGCCTCGGCCCCCGCCTGCGTCAAACTATTGAATACCGTCGACTTGCCCACGTTCGGCAGCCCTACTATTCCTACTCTCATAAGTTTAGTGTATCAAGTGGTAGCAAATTAGGAAGCTCTATCGTCGGGTGTGCCTTCGGGCGGTTGTTTGCGAGGGAGCCGGGCGATACCGGAGACGCCGGCTACACCGGTGAGGATCAGAACCATCCCGAGGATGTCGGAGGCGGAGATTCCCTCCCCGAGCAGGAGCGCCCCGTAGGCGAGTGCCCATATGGGGACTAGGTACGTCACGATCGCGGTGCGGGTGGCGCCCACGTTTGCTATGAGCCGGAAGTAGAGTAGTAGCGAGAGCCCGGTCCCGACGGCGCCGAGCCCGATCAGGGACCCCACCACGGGGGGACTCGGGACCTTTTCCGGCAAGAAGAACGCGGCGAACGGCAGGATCACCACGAAACCCGCCACGTTTTGCCCGACGGCCGAGACCCTCACCGGCACGCCCTTCATGGTCCGTTTGGCGTACAGGCCGCCGACGGCGTAGCCTGCGGAGCCGCAGAGAATCGCCCCCGCCCCGAGCACCATAGTGCGAAAATCTCCGGTCAGCCCGCCGAAGCCGCCCGCCAGCACCCCGACCCCGAGCATGCCGAGCAGGATACCCGCGACCCCGAGGAGCCCCAGCCGCTCGTCGCCGAACCACGGCAACACACCAACCATCACCGCCGTGAACAGCGGCACGGTAGAGTTGAGGATGACGGCGGTCCCGCTCGGCAGGAACTGGGTCCCCCAGGCGATGACCAGGTACGGCATGACGGCGTTCGAGACGCCGAGCACCAGGAACGGCCGCCAGAGCCCGATGACCTGTCTGATTAGGCTCGCCTCCTCCTTCTCCTTGCCGGAACCGCGGGCCGCGATGGACAGCGCCACCAGGAGCGTCAGCACGGCGAACATGAGCCGGCAGGCGACGACGAAGACCGGCGAGACTTCCGCGACCGAGACCTTTATGAACAAGAACGAGGAGCCCCACATCGCCCCGAGGGCGAGCAGCAGCCCGAGGTCCCTCCCCTTCACGCCGGCCGCCCTGTAACCCTGGTCTCCACGAGAAGGATTATGCTTTCCGAACGGTCCTTTTGCACCGGCGTTCTTGTAAAGGCTACGGTGAGAAGCCATTGCGGTAAAATCGGACCGGAACGCGATTATCAGACCGGAAAGGCTTAGTGTTGGATAGGCAGTTACAGATACAGATCCTGCTGGACCACTACCAGAAGCCTCGCCACCAGGGGGCCATCGAAGACGCCGACGTGGCGATGCCGGGTGGCAACCCCGGTTGCGGCGACGTGGTGACGGTCTACCTAAAGGGTGACGAGGACCACGAGCACATAGGGGACGCCACCTTCGAAGGTGAAGGATGCACCATCAGCATGGCGGCCTCCAGCATGCTGCTCGAAGAGATCCACGAGAGCAACCTGACCATGGACCAGGTGCTGGAGATGGACTACAACGAGATGATGGAGAAGCTCGGCCGCCAGATCGTAGCCTCCCGCCCGAAATGCGCAACCCTCGGCCTCGGAACGCTAAAAGCCGCCATCCGCCGCTACCAGCAAGACCGCCAGTTAGAAGGGGCCGGCGTCTCCCGTCCCTCCGGTTCCGGCGCGGAAGCGGGAGAGAGCCTCGTCTTCGGCGAAGGCGCCACGGAAGCCGCCCGAAAGTAAGAAGCGCCGGGCGCTCTTACCCTCGGCGCGCGACCCAGGCTCCGGCGGCGGCCGAGGCGGCGATGAGGATACCCGCCTGCAAGACCGCCGATAAAGCGATGCTGATCAGGTAGATCTCCCAGGCGTCTTGCGGGGAGATACGGGTCCCGGTGACCTCCGAGAAAGTGGCGGCGATCCCGGCCGCCCCGAGCCCCCGCGCGGCGACGAGCGCCCCGGCCGACGCCCCGAGCACAAAAGGAGGCGCCGCGATCGCCCCGCCGACAAGCCCGGCCAGCGCCCCAGCGCGTTCCTCCGAAGTCCTGGCCGCCCGCCGCCCGCAGTACACCCCGATAAATCCCGACGCCAGGATGCCCAATAAAGACCCGAGCAACGAAACCAGGAACCCGGCGACGCCCCCGATACCGCCCCACACCATCCCAGCCCGTACATCACCCCGTGTCTTCTTCTCATCCATAGCTTTATTCTACAGTCGCCGGGATGCGGATACCCGGAGTAGATTGCCGAGGCTTGCTTAGAGGTCGGACGGGATACTATGGAACGGCTCTTCTCCCGGACCGCTGACGGCGCGGAAATGCCGCTCATCGAGGGTGAGGATCTCACGCGTGCCGTGACATTCGGCGAGCATGACGTTGGAGGCGTCAGCGAAACCGAGACCCAGGTCAGCGTATTGCAGGATTATCGCCGCGACGCGCGCAACATCTCGGGCTGAGAAAGGTTCCAGCAGATATGCGCCCGAACTCTTCCAGCAGCGAGATCTCAGCGCTTCCACCCATCTTTGTCCAAACGAGATGATCAAGCTCCTCAAACACGAACGGAGAGACCGGAAGCGATGCTAACGTGTGCTCCAGCGCATCTCCCGTCTAAACAATGGTTTCTACATGCCATACAATCAACTCAGGCCACCCCCTGAAAGAAGGGGGAGAACAGTAGCTTATTGGTAGAGTTCCCGCCAGCTCCAAAGATTCACGCCGTAGAAACCAGGTCTGTTGAATATCTCACTTGAGGCGATAGGATGCACGTTGCCTTTCATGTCTATGTCTCCTGACGCGTTGACGAAACCATCTAGGCAAGTGTTGCCTCCGGCGTCTGTGGCAGTGCCATCCTCATAGAGTCCACCACGCACTATCACTACGCCTTTGAGACACGCCTTATGCTGCGTAATCCGGAAGTTGCCTCCTTTGACCACCAGAGTACCTCTCACTGGAGGGTCGCTTTCGTTGCCAATCTGCCAGTCCACCCTGTTCGTACCGCCCCCGTTTGTGTAATCCACGAACACTACTGTCCTGTCGGTGGAATTGGCAGGCCAGACAAAGTCCGATCCCACATTTACCTGCCCGCCGCTTGATGGATAGTAGACGCCGTTAGCTTTTGCCTCCTCACGGAGGAAGTTGATGCGATCCTGATCAGCCTGTCCCGTTACGGTAGCGGGATTGAAAGGAAAAGTGATCTTCTGTGGTGACGACGCGCAGGGAGAAGATGAACTGAGATTCGGCACAAACTTCGGGCAGGTTGTTGAATCGTAGTCTCTTCCGGCTACCTTTCCGTTAATCGTCCCTATCGCTCCTATCCCGGCAGCGTCCGTCGAACGTGGTGTAGGGTTGAAGGAGTTCTGCCAATTTCTGTACGCCAGGTCCGTACCAGTAATGGCCTGACCCCATTTTCTGTACCAACTCCTATGAGAGTACGGTTATGGATTCTAGCTCCTTTGCAAGATCGGTTGTCACATCTACCAGCTCGCAGCTAGCGGCGAACTCTTCCGGGGTCTGGTAGCCCAAGGCGCTGTGC
>JBBPZT010000099.1:0-5757 GCA_038198625.1 Rubrobacterales bacterium | reverse complement strand
TAGGCGACCTCAACGACCAGTAACTCCTCCGTCGAAGAGCTACCCAGCAGGAGACGCCCGGAGAAGGCGAGAGTGTTGGCAGTCAAGGAACCATGCGAGCACCAGGTGCCCAGTCAGGGCCGCTTCGACGCTGATCTTGGCGGTCTCGAAGTCGCGGATCTCCCCGATCATCACGATGTCCGGGTCACTGCGGAGGATGCTCCTCAAGCCTTTAGCGAAGGTCAGCCCGGCTTTCGGGTTCACCTGCATCTGGTTTACGCTGGTCACCCGCATCTCCACCGGGTCCTCGACGGTAATGATGTTTTTCTCCGGAGAGTTGAGTTCGGCGAGCGTGGCGTAGAGCGTGGTCGACTTGCCGCTCCCCGTCGGACCGGTCACCAGGATCGCTCCGTAGGGACGGGCGAAGATTTCCCGGTACTTCTCGAAGATCTCCGGAGCGAATCCGAGCTTCGTAAGATCCGTCTCGACGCTGGAAGCGTCCATCAGCCTCAAGACTATCTTCTCACCGAAGATCGTCGGCAGCGACGCCACCCGGAAGTCTATTTTCTGTCCCCCAAGCCGGACGGAGAAGCGCCTGTCCTGCGGGACCCGCCGCTCGGCGATATCCAGGGCGCCGAGTATCTTGAGGCGGGCCACGACCCCGTTTTTGAGCCTGGGCGGTATGGACATCGCCACCCGCAGCACCCCGTCCACCCTCAGGCGTACGGTAAGTTCATCGGCGCGAGGCTCTATGTGGATGTCCGAAGCACTCTCCGCGACCGCCTGCTGGAGTATCGAGCCGACGAGCCGGATGATCGGGGCCTCTTCGGTACCGGAGTCAACGCCGAGCTCTATTTCCTCGGTTCCTTCTTCCGCCCCACCTCCTGTTGCGGCCTCTTCCAGCATCTCATTGACCTGGCTCCCCATGGCGAAGAGTTTGTTGTGGATCCGCCGTATCTGCCCTTCGGTGGCGACAACCGGGCTTATAGGGTAGCCGGAGATGATCTTGAGGTCATCGAGGGCATACAGGTTGGTAGGGTCGCTCATCGCCAGGGTGAGACACCCGTCATCTAGCCTCAAGGGGAGAACGCCGTGACGGCGGAGCACTTTTTGGTCTACCAGGCTCGCGACACCGCAGTCAACATCATCCTCGGTAAGGTCCACGTAGTCGAGGCCCAGGCGCTGAGCCTGTGCCTGCGCGAGGTCTGCCTCGGTGATGAAGCCGAGCGACACCAGGACTTTTCCGAGCTCCTTCGGGTCCTTCTCCTGCGCCACGAGCGCTTGCTGAAGCTGAACCTCGTTCAGCTTGCCCTGGGAAACGAGGATGTTCCAGATCTTGCCGCCCCGAACACTTCCTTTTCTCCTGTTCCGCAGAAGGCTCGCCGTGCCGGGCCTTCCATTGCTTGGCACACCGTTGCCCGAGGCGGCAATGTCACCCGCTTCTCTCTCGGAGTCCAGGCGTTGTCGTGCGGAGGCGACCCGTGAGGCATCCGATAGCTTCGCCCGGAGTTGCTCACTGTTGAGAGGTTTTGTCAGGTACTCGTCGGCTCCGGCCCGCATCCCCTCCATAAGGTGCTCTCTGTCGCCGCGCGAGGTCAAGAAAATAAAGAAAGTATAATCAGACCTGTCCGCGCGCCGGACTCTCCGGCATAACTCCGGACCGTCGATTCCGGGCAACATCCAATCGCTGATGACGACCTTTATCTCTTCGTCGCCCTGAAATTTCTCCCAGGCCTCGACACCGTTCGCGGCGGAAACCACCTCGTGACCTAACTTCTCCACGGTACGATTGACTATCTTGCGGGTGATCGAATCATCTTCGGCGGTTAGAACCTTCATCCTTGCTCCTTGCGGCTCGCTGAACCCGCGGCCGGGAGCCCGCCCGATAAGGCCTGGCTCATGGCCTCCACGTCCGGCTCCCTCCCGGTCCAGGCTCCCTGGGCCTCCACACCCTGATAGAGGAGCATCCGTACGCCCCCAATGACCTTCGCCCCCAGCGACTGCGCGGTACGGATGAGCCGCGTCTCTACGTCCGGGCGGTAGACGGCGTCACAGACCGCGAGACCCGGAACGAGAAGCTCCTCTGGCACGGGGAGTGGATCCTCGTCTTTCATCCCCAGGTATGTCGCGTTGATAAGGACCTCGGCCCCGTTGAGCGCCTCGTCCACTTCCGAGAGCGGGTAGACCTGTATCGGGGTTGCCGGATGAGCACGACGCAGCCTGGCAACCAAACCCCCGGCGCGTCCGGGGCTCCGGTTCGAGATCCCGAGCTCCAAAACGTCCTCTCCGAGCACCGAGCCGGCGATAGCCGCAGCCGCTCCCCCTGCCCCCAGGATCAGGACGCGCTTACCGCCGAAACCAACCCCCGACTCCCCACAAGCTCGGAGGAAGCCGCTGCCGTCGGTGTTGAGGCCCCGCAAAGACCGGCCTTCGACCACGACAGTGTTGACCGCGCCGGCGAGGCGGGCGGTCTCTTCCACGTCGTCCAGAAACGGGATGATCCTCTCTTTATGAGGCATGGTGACGTTGAACCCCCTGAAGCCGAGCGCCGCGAGACCCCGGACGGCCTCTCGCAGGTCTTCCGGATGCACATCCATCGCCACGTAAGCGTAATCCTGGCCGGAGCCGGCGAAAGCGGCATTGTGCATCTTCGGGCTCAAGCTATGCTCGATGGGGTGGCCGATCACGCCGAGAAGCTTCGTTTTTCCGCTCAACCTCAATACTTACTCCTGCCAAGCTATTGTGTCTATAGAGTTATGATGGTGTAGGGTGGGGTCGTAGACCGCAGTCCCTGGTAAAGAGTTTATCGACCGGGGTGGCTACGAACTTTAACGCCCGGCCTCCGCCTTCGCCTTTAGGAAGTCGTCGTAATTGGAGGTGAAGGTGTGTTTCGTTCCCTTCGCGTTCAGGACGTAGTAGAGATAGTTGGTTTTGGCGGGTTGCAGGGCGGCCTTTATGGAGTCGAGGCTCGGGCTGCAGATAGGTCCGGGAGGCAGTCCCTTGTTCTCATATGTGTTGTAAGGGGAGTTGACTTTCAAGTCCTGGAGCGAAAGTTCGGCTTTCGGCTTACCGAGAGCGTACTGGATAGAGGCGTCGATCTGCAGCGGCATCCCTTCCCGGATGCGGTTGTAGATCACCGACGCTATTAGCGGCCTCTCCTCCGGGCTGGCCGACTCACGCTCCACGAGAGAAGCCACGGTCACGAGCTCGTACTCGCTGAGGTTGAGTTTCTTCTCAGCGGACCCGAAATCCAGGTTCTCGGTCTCTATCAGGTACTGGTTCAAGAGACGGTCGACCATCTGATGGGCATCGGCGCCCTTCTCGAAGTCGTACTTCTTCGGGAAGAGGAAGCCCTCGGTCGTCTTGATGTTCTTGTTGTCCAGAAAGCTGTACCCGTAGTTGGTCTTCCTGGCCGCCGCCTCGAAGTCCTTCGCGGACACTTTGCTCTGTGAAGCTACCTCTTCGGCGGTCTGCTTGATTGTCAACCCTTCCGGGATCGTCACCGAGAAGGTCGGGGCGGGCTTGTTGGCGGTAAGAACCTTCAGGATTTTGCCGGTATCGGCTCCGCTACGAAACTTGTAAGTACCGGGTTTCAGGTCCGTGCTGTTACCGCTGGCCCGTGCCTCCAACTTGAAGACCGTGGCGCTCGCTATGACCCCGGCGCTCTTGAGCTTGTCCGCGACGCTTGAGAGCGTATCGCCCTTTACCACCGATACTTTCTTATGCGTACCGGATCCACTACCACTAAAAGCCGAGGTGTAGATAAAGAAGATCGCGGCCAGCACGACCGCGATAAGCACTAATCCGAACAACAACGATACAACGACGGACCACCAACTTCTCCTACGGGTAGAGGAGCCGTGAGAACGTAACGCCTTCAGCCGGGCGTCCAGGTCTCTCTGATCCCGGCGGCTTTTGTTGTTCTTGGCTCTCAATTCCCCCCCCTCGTGTACAGATATTCCTGGAGCATCCGGGCAGCCGCAAGGTCATCGACCGGCTTGCGAGCCTTCTTCCCACGACCTCTCGAACCGGTACCGGTACCGGTAACGAGCCTGGTCGTGAACCTCTCGTCCCACTCCACGAACCGCACCCCCGGAAACTCATCGCGCAGGCTTTCGAGTTTCTGGAGCACGCGCTTCGCCTGGAAGCCGATCTCGCCTCCAAGGGTTTTCGGCACACCTACCACGACTTCTTTAACGTTCTCTTCTTCCACGAGACTCCGCAGGCATCCGGAGAGGTCTTCCGGCGACAAGATAGCCAGCGGACGCGCCACGGAGCCGCCGGTGTCAGAGACGGCAACACCAGTACGCACCTCGCCCAGATCGAGGGCGGCTACCCGCCGGGGGGCACACTCCGAAGCTTGCAACGGGCTTACTCCGCCGTCCGCGAAGCTTCCGACAGCCGCCGGTTGAGGATGTCTTTCACCTTCAGCAAGGCCTCCGGAATTGCCGCGATGTTCCCGCCGCCGCCCTGGGCCATGGTCGGGCCGCCACCACCGCCACCACCGAGGACGGCGGAGATCTCCCGCACGATCTCCCCGGCCTCTATCTTGCGGGAGACCTCCGGATGAAGGTTTGCGACGACCACCGCCTTGCCGTTCAGGGCGGCGGCGAGGACCACGGCCGAGGGTGCTCCGAGCCGATTTTTTACGTCGTCGGAGATCTGGCGTAGCCCCTGCACGTCGGAGGCGATCACCTGCCCGGCAACCACCCTGGCCCCGTCCACCGACTCGGCGCTCTCCACGAGAGATCCCACCTCTTCGAGACCCGCCTTGAGAGTCTGCTCGCGCTCAAGTTCGCGGGCGCTTCTGGCCTCCTCACGCAACCCGGAGATGGCGTCCGGCAGTTGTTCGATCTCGACCCGTAGTCCTCTCGCCGCTTCTTCGGCGACCTCGGATGTCTCTATCAGGTAGAAGAGCGCCTCGCGGCCGGTGATGACCTCTATACGGTAGAGTTCGGCCCCGTGCTTCCTGTTTGAGGAGATCTTGAACGCCCCGATCTCCGCGCTGCCCCGCACGTGGGTCCCACCGCAAAGCTCGCGCGAGAACCCATCCACCTCGACGACCCGCACGAGGTCGCTATACTTCTCCCCGAAGAGCATCATCGCCCCGAGCTTGCGCGCCTCATCCAGCGTCGTCGTGTAGTACCGGACGGGCTGGTTCTCGGTGATCTTGAGCAGACAAAGCTCCTGCACACGCCGGATCTCATCCTCGCCAACGCTCCCGGAGTAGCGGTAATCGAACCTCAAACGATCCGGCCCAACGTAGCTGCCTGCCTGAACCACATCCTTGCTGAGCACGGCCCGCAGCGCCCAGTGGAGTATGTGGGTAGCCGTGTGGTTCGCCTCGATCTGGTGTCGACGGACCCGGTTGATTGAAGCCGTTACCGCATCTCCTTCCCGAACCTCCCGACGCTCGGCCTTCGCACGCAGAATCTGGTACTCTCCGGCCGGAATAGCTTCCAGGACCCCTATCTGCGCCCGCTCGGATTGGATCCAACCGGTGTCGGAAACCTGGCCGCCGCCCGTCGCGTAGAACGGGTTCTCGGCGAGCACTACGTAGACCTCGCCATCCACCCCAGGCACCGGCTCCACAGCCAACACCCGAGTCTCGATCTGCTCACGCTCGTAGCCAACAAACCGACTCTTTACCTCCTGGTCACGAAAAGCAGCCACGACACGCTCGTGGACCTCCATCGCACCCCGGGCCCGCTCCCGCTGTCCGCTCATCGCTTCCTCAAAACCAGCTTCGTCCAGCGAGATCCCCCGCTCCGCCAGGAC
>JBBPZT010000098.1:0-16348 GCA_038198625.1 Rubrobacterales bacterium | reverse complement strand
GGTCGCATCCTGGACGGGCACCTCAACGGCGTCGAACGCGTCGCCGCCCTCGCCCCGGAACCTTTACGTTCCGGGGAACTCGGCGCGGTCGCGGCGGGTGAGTTACTGATGGGCGTCTGGGGAGCCGACCCGATCCCCGGCGAAGGAGAACCGGCGCGGCTGGTCGATACGTCTGATGGTCCGGTCCTGGAAGGGGTCAAGACGTTCTGCTCCGGCTCCACCGGCCTTGACCGGGCGCTGGTCCTCGTCCGCGCCCCGGAAGGCGCGCGGCCAGGTCCCCCACTTCTAGCTTATGTCGACCTGGGTGAAGGCGTGGAGGTGAACGAGAGCTGGTTCCGGGGCTACGGGATGCGCTCTTCCCAGAGCCATAAGATAATCTTCCATCAGACGCCGGTACTCGCGGTGCTCGGCGAGCCCGGCGAGCTATTGCGGGAACCATACTTCAGCCGCGACGCCATAAGGACGGCCGCGACCTGGTCCGGCGTCGCCGACCGGGCGGTCGATTCAGCGCTCTCGACGCTGGCCGCGAAGAGCGGCGGTGAGCCGGACGACATCGTCTCTCTCGCCGCCGGAAAAATGCTCGCCGCCCGGTCCACCATGAACCGCTGGTTCGAGTACGCCGCCCGTCGGGCAGACGCGAACCCATCCGCTTCGCTCGCTTCTTTCTCCATCCACATGCGCCAGTCCATCGCAGCGGGGTGCCGGGAGATCCTGGACGAGGCGGCCCGGGCCTGCGGCTCCCGCCCGTTCGCCACCGCCGATGACCTCGACCGGGCCAAGCGAGACCTGGACCTCTTCCTCCTTCAGCACCGGCTGGAACCGGCCCTCGCCCGAGCCGGACGGCAGAGCATCCTGGAACGAGGAAAGCAGTAATGAGAGAGCGGCTGAAGCGAGAATATTTCGAGCACCTCTACGCCGGCTCTACGGACCCCTGGAGCTTCGAGTCGAGCGAATACGAGCGCCTCAAGTACGACCGTACACTCGAAGCTCTGGGCACCCGCCGGTTCGGGCGGGTGCTGGAGGTCGGCGCATCCATAGGCGTATTTACCACGATGCTCGCGCCTTTTTGTGATGATCTTCTCGCCGTGGACACCTCCGAGAGGGCCGTCACCCTGGCTCGAGAGCGGCTGGCCGGTTCCGAACACGTCCGGGTGGAGCAGCGGACGTTACCAGAAGAGATGCCGCAAGGTCCGTTCGACCTCATAGTCGCCTCCGAGGTCCTCTACTACCTGACGCGAGACCTCGTGCTAGAAACGTTGGGGCTTTTCGAGGGGGCGCTCGCGCCGGGAGGCTGTCTCCTCACCGTTCACTGGCGCAAGCAGACCAGGACTTACCCGCTCCTGGGCGATGAGGTACACGAGCTTCTCGTCCGGAACACACGGCTGTCGAACACGCAAACGATCATCGAACCGGAGTACCGTTTGGACCTTTTCGAGGATAAGCGATGAACCAAGAGTGTATCGTGATAGTCGGCGGCGGTCCCGCCGGCCTCTCGACGGCCCGCGCCTATCGTCAGGCCGGCGGAAGCGGCGCGGTCACCATCCTGACCACCGAGCCCTACCCGCCGTACAACCGCCCGCCGCTTACAAAGGACTACCTGCGCGGCGAGACTTCACGCGAGGAACTACCGATGGAACCTGAGCGGTGGTACGAAGAGAACGCTGTAGAACTGCGACTCATGACGCATGTCTCGTCTCTCGACCGCGACCGGCGGGTCGTCGAGACGGAGGGCGGAGAGTTTCCATACGACGTGTGCGTGCTCGCTACCGGATCCGAGCCGGTCCGGCTCCCCGTTCAAGGAGCTGATGACCCGGATATCCTTGTGATGCGCACCATCGAGAACTCGACCCGGCTCCAGGCCAGAATAAATAGAGGGAGCCCGGTCGTCGTGGTCGGGAGCGGCTTTATTGGATGTGAAGCTGCCGCCTCGCTCTCCATGCGAGGGGCGGAGGTCACCCTGGTCAGCCTGGAAGAACGCCCCCAGATAGAGCGGCTCGGCGAACAGGTCGCGGAACGCATAGAAGGCTGGCTGGAGGACTACGGCGTCGAGTTGCGCTGCGGGTCGAGCGTTTCTGGGATAGAGCGGAGAAACGGCGGATACGAGGTCGGGGTCGAGGATGGACCCACGCTCTCGGCCGAAACGGTTCTTTTCGGGACGGGCGTAAGACCGAGGACGGAGATCGCCGAGATGGCGGGTCTGGAGGTCGTGGAAGGCGGCATCGTCTCGGACTCTTCAATGAGGACGAGCGCCCCGGGAGTATTCGCGGTCGGTGATGTCTCCTTCGCCTATAACGAGGCCGCGGCGAGACGGCTACACGTCGAGCACTGGGGCGAGGCTTTGAACCACGGGAGGGTCGCGGGCACCGTTGTCGCAGGCGGCGAAGCAGCCTGGGACGTGGCTCCCGGTTTCTGGTCCACGGTGGGAGAGCAGACGCTCAAGTACGTCGCCTGGGGTGAAGGATTCGATGATGCCAGTTTCGTCGACCATGGCGGTGGAGCCTTCACCTGCTGGTACGGCAGCGAAGGCGTGTGCGTCGGCGTCCTGACACACGACCACGACGAAGACTACGAGCGAGGACGGAAATTGGTCGAGTCCGGGGCTCCGCTGCCCGTATGATCCTTACCTTAGCCCCGCCGGAGACGGCCCTCAAAGTCTCGATAGTCGTCCCCGCCCGCAACGAAGAAGAGCTAGTAGGCGGGTGCCTCCAGGCTTTGGCTACCCAGCTAGAAGTGTCTCCGGAGGAGTACGAGGTCTTACTAGTTCTCGACCACTGTACGGATGGGACGGAAGAAAAGGCACGAAAGGTCGCCGACGAGTATCCTTTGTTGCGTCTCCACTTATTGGATGGTCCGGGGAAAGGCGCGGGTCATGCCCGGCGGGTGGGGATGGAGGCGGCATGCGCCCGGCTGTTGTCTCTAGGGCGCGAAGACGGCCTGATCGCCTCCACAGACGCTGATACTATCGTCGCGCCGGATTGGCTTTCATCCCAACTCTCGGCGGCGTCACGAGGGGCGCGGGCCATCGGCGGGAGGATAGAGCTTTCGGAAAAAGCTGGCCTGCCGGACGAAGTTTCGCGGTGGAGGGCCGAGCAAGGGCACAAGCGTCATCTCGACCTCCTCAAAGACCTGGAAACCGTCCAGGAGTCTCCCGCCCGGACGGAGCACTGGCAGTTCAGCGGCGCTTCCCTCGCCCTGACGGCGGCCACGTACCGGGAGATCGGCGGGCTCGAGCCGCGCGCGGCGCTGGAGGACGAGTACCTGGAGCGCGTCCTGCGCCAGAGGAGCATCCCGATAGAGCGGCCGCTTTCGGTCAGGGTCGTAACCTCGGACCGTCTCGCCGGCCGTGCCCACCGCGGCCTCTCCCGCGACCTGGCCCTCATCTCCTGGTCTCGCCGCAACACCTTCCACGCCCGCGACTTCATCGAGAAGAACGTGCTTTCCATCAAGAACAAGTCGGTAAGCCTCATCCTTCCGGCCGCTTTTTCAGCCTCACAGGCCGGAGAGTTGCGGCGCCTGGAAAGCTCCGGGCTAGTCGATGAGGTGATCCCGGCGGACCCCAACGCCCTCGCATCCGATTATGGCGTGGTAAGAGGTTTGGGCGATCTGCTCTGGCGTACTTTATCAGCGGCGGGCTGCGAGATAGCGGTAGTCCTGGACCCCACCAACCTGGACCTCCGCTCTGTTGCGGGCTTGCTAGGAGCGCTTTTCTCTCGTGACGACCTGAGAATGGTGAAAGGATTCCAGGATTCTTCCGCCCCGCCCCCCCTCACCGAACTGCTGGCGCGTCCCCTTATCAATCTGTACACTCCAGAACTTGCCGGCTTCTCCCGGCCACTCTCTTTGGACTTCGCCGCCGACAGGGCATTATTGGACAGCCTCTCCTTCCCGGTCGGAGAAGGTGTCCGCCTGAGCTTGCTACTCGACGTGGCGGAAAAAGCAGGAGTGCAGGCGCTCGCCCAGGTCGAGCTGGACGGAGAAGCGATGCAAGACCAGGAAAACGACGGCGAAGCCGCTTACCAGATCCTGACCGCCGCGACATCCCGCGCGCTCGGTCCCGAGAAGCTGGACGACTACGCTCCAGGCTCGCTGATTTTGCCTCAACCAGAACGTTTGGAGTCGCGGCGGGTCGCCCTCGAAGAACGCCCGCCGCTGGCCTCGCTCAGAATGCATAAGTCTTAAGAAGACTTCTCTTCGCGATATTCCTCGATGCTCTGGTAGACCTCGTCGGGCATCTCCAGCTCATTGTAGATGTTGCACGAGTCGGGGTCGTCCGGGTTCGGGCAGATCTGGAAGTCTTGCTGATCCTGCCACTGCAATATCCGCTCGCGTCGCGGCGGGCTGTAGCCTTTATCCTCGACCTGCTGGACGAGCGCCCGCATCTCGCGCTCATCTGCGTCGTGGTCTTTGGTCAAAAGCTCTACCATTTCATCGTTGCTGACGAAGTAGCGTCCGATGTCCTCACCCTGCTCCAGCGCATCCAGAAGATGCTCCAAGAAGATGCTCCATCATCGGGCTCTTTCGCAAATTCCAACACGTCTTCGCTGCCGGCCCTCTGGTGCAATCCGTCGACGTTCTGGGTGATGAGCGTGAAAGTCTCGATTCGTTTTTGAAGGCTGGCGAGCGCTAGGTGGCCGGCGTTGGGACGTGCTTTTTCGACCAGCATCCGACGCCAGGTGTCCCACTCCCAGACGAGACGCGGGTCACGCTGGAAAGCATCTGGGGTGGCGAGCTCCTGCGGATCGTAGCTTGACCACAGACCGGTCTGGGCTTCGCGGAAGTTGGGCACGCCGCTCTCGGCGGAGATGCCGGAGCCCGTCAGAACGGTCACGCTTCCGGCACGGCGGGGGGTGGAGATCAGGGGTTCCGGGAACTCCACGTCCTGTCCCGGATCAAGCCTCTACGGCCCGCAGTAACTCTCCCGGACCGTTTCTCAAGTCAACCACCCGCTCCTCACCGGAGGCCATATCCCTCACCTTGCACACCCCATCACGCAACTCGTCTTCACCGATGACGACTGAGAAAGCGGCCCCCGAACGGTCGGCCTGCCGGAACTGTCCCTTCGCGCGCCGCCCGCCGAAGTCCATCTCGCAGGCGACTCCGGCATCCCGCAGAGCCCCGACGAGCCCGAGCGCCGGGAGACGGGCTTCCGGGGTTAGCGTAACGAAGAACACGTCCAGAGAGGGATCCTTCTCCGGAGCGCTGGCGGCGAGCAGGATGCGTTCGATCCCGCTACCGAACCCGATCCCAGGCATGTCCGGCCCGCCCAAATCAGCCACGAGGCTGTTGTAGCGACCGCCTCCCCCGACCGTGTCCTGCGCACCGAGCGTCGCGCTCTTCAGCTCGAAGACGGTCGAGGTGTAGTAGTCGAGGCCCCGCACAAGCCGGTCGTCGATCTCGTACGGCACCCCTAATGCCTCCAGACCACGTGTGACAATTTCCAGGTGCTCGGCCGCCTCGGGACTTAAGAAGTCCCGGAGCGCCGGCGCCTCGTCCAGAAGCGCCTGCGTATCCTTGTCTTTCGAGTCGAGTATGCGCAGCGGGTTCGTGTCGAGCCGCTCGGCCGAGTCCCTGTCGAGGTCATCGCGGTGTTTTTGGAGAAAGCTCTTTAGCTCCGGCAGGTAGGTCTTACGGGTCTCCAGGTCCCCGAGGTTATTGATGTAGACGACCTCTTCCTGCACTCCCAGCGCCTGGTGGAAACCGTAGAGCAGGGCTATCACCTCGGCGTCGACAAGGGGATCGTCCGACCCGAGCACCTCCGCTCCAACCTGGACGTGCTGGCGGTAGCGGCCTTTCTGCTGGCGCTCGTGGCGGAACATCGGACCGATGTAGAACATCTTGACCGGCTGGGCCTGCTTGTAGAGCCCGTGCTCGATGTAGGAACGCACTACCCCGGCCGTGCCCTCCGGCCTCAGCGCGAGATCCCGCCCTCCCTTGTCCTGGAAAGCGAACATCTCCTTGCGGACGATGTCCGAAGCCTCCCCACTACTCCGCACGAAGACCTTCGCCTCCTCGAAGACAGGCATCCAGACCTCCGTGTAGTTGTAGCGCCGGAAGAACTCCCGCGCTACCGCCTCGACCCAGCGCCACAAGTCCGGTCTCTCGTGCGGCTCCTGATGCGAGGAGTCGCCAGGATAAACGTCGTAAGTACCCTTCGGCCCCCGGTAGCTCAAGGTAGCACAGGCGGCAGGTAGGGATTAGACACCAACTCCTCGACAGCCGAGAGAACCGGGCCGTGTCCGGCATAGAGTTGCGTGTCGTTGTTCCATAACGGCATAACTTTGCGTAAAGACGTTTCGATCTCCTCCCATGAGGCGCCGAAGAGATCTGTTCGGCCGACGCTTCCGGGCAAGACCAGGTCGCCCACCACCTGGTCCCCACCGAGAACGAAAGTCACGGAGCCGGGTGAGTGACCCGGTGTGTGCAGGACGTGGATCCTCTCTCCTGCGAGCACCAGGTCTTCTCCGTCCTCCAATGGTTCGTAGTCCTGAATACCCGCGCCCTCAGCATCGATAGGGTGCATGTAGACGGGTGCGCCGGTCTCCTCCCGGAGTGCGTCGAGGGCGCTTATGTGGTCCGCGTGGCCATGGGTGACGAGGATGGCGGCGACCGGAGCCTTCACCGCGGCCATGATCTTCTCCGGCTCCGCCCCGGCGTCCACGATCAGGTCGGCCCCGGACGCGTGGATTATGTAGGCGTTGACCGCAAAGCCGCTGAAGTCCAGGCTTAACTGCTCTATATCAGCCATCTCCGGCTAACCCGTCCTTGCGGAGTTGTTCTTTGCCGATTTTTCCGTGCGCGCCATGACCTCCCCTAACTGTTTCTCTTTTTCCATTCTCGAACGGATAGCTATGGGCGCGGCCAGGTGGCGGCGGATAGTCCCCTCGCTCAGATCCGGCTCGAAGAAATCGCGGAACAACTCGACGGCTGGAACCTTTTCGCCGGAGTATTCGACGAGCGACACCCGATCACCGGCCCGCACCCGGCCTTCCCGAATCACCCGGCAATACAGCCCCGGACGCTCCGCCCGACGAAAGCGCTTCACGAAAAGCGGATCTCCCATACGCGCGGCTAGGGTGACGCAGGGGATGCGTGGATCGGTCACCTCCAGGACTACCGGACCGATGACGAGCCGATCCCCGATACAAAGCCCTGCGCTCTCCAGCTCCGTGATCGTCAGGTTCTCGCCAAAAGTGCCCGGCGACAGCTCTCGTCCCAACTCCTCCGACCACCAGTCATAATCCGAGGTTCCGAAGACGTAGACGGCCTGATCTACACCACCGTGGTTTTCGACATCCGCGATTTCATCACCCGAGAGCCCGCCTGCCGATATCCAAACCGGCGTCTCTACCGGACTTTTGTAAATACCCGTCTTCCCGGACGTTTTGGCGTCAGGAATCGAACGCTCTCGCCCGACGTTCACGCTCGATAGCCGCATCTCACCCTCTCCTCCAAAATGTTGCGGCACGCTAGTTCTCTATCGGGGTGCCGTCGCGGGAGACCCGCTGTACGTCGTAAACGTCTGGGATGCCCCGGACTTTCCGGATGACCTCAGCCACGTGCGGCACGCTCGCCGCCCGGAAGGCGAACCGCGAGAGGGCCGTCCTTTCCTCGATGGTATCCACGCGCGCGGAGATTATGCTCACCCCGGCGTCGGAGATCGTCCTGGTTATGTCGCTAAGGAGATGCATCCGATCCAGCGCCTCCACCAGGAGCTCGACGGTGAACAGCCTTCCCGAGACCGAGTCCCACTCTACTTCGACGAATCGCTCCGGGTCCCGGGACTCGAGCGCCCGCGCGTTGACGCAGCCGCCGGCGTGCACGACGACCCCGCGCCCCAGGGAGACGTAGCCCACGATATCGTCGCCGGGCATCGGTGTGCAGCAACGTGCCAGACGGGTGAGGATGCCACTGGAGCCGACGACCCGTACCCCTGTATCTTCATGGTCACGGCCCGTGAGCGGCAGAGGGGTGAGCGCCGGGCTCGTGCGCGGCTCGACGGGCTCTTCCTTCGGCTTCGGCGGCTGCACCTTCTCGGCGAGGCGGTTCGCGACGTTTTCGGCGGAGAGGAAGCCCGCGCCCACGGCGGCGAGCATGTCTTCGGTGGTAGGGTAATTTACCTCCTGGGCGATCTCGGTCCACGTCTTCGGCGGCGCCTTCTCGACCCGCTGCTTCTTGAGGATAGCCTGCACCTTCTCGCGGCCGAGCGCCAGGTTGTCCTCACGATCGGCCTTGTTGAAGAACTGCCGGATCTTGTTTCTTGCACGCCCGCTCTGGACCACCGATAGCCAGTCACGGCTCGGCGAGGCCGATTTGCCCGTGAGGATCTCCACCCGGTCACCCGAGAGAAGTTCCGAATCGAGCGGCACGATCCTCCCGTTCACCCGAGCCCCGATGGTCCGGTGTCCAACCTCGGTGTGGACGTGATACGAGAAATCTATCGGAGTGGACCCGGAGGGGAGGCTAACCACGTCACCTTTAGGTGTGAACACGTAGACCTCATCCGCGACCAGCTCACCCTTCAAGGACTCCATGAACTCCGTCGAATCCGTCGTCTCCTGCTGCCACTCCATCATGCTCTTCAACCACGTCAGGCGGTCGACCTGGCCCTCGGAGAGTCCCTGCTTGTACATCCAGTGGGCGGCGATACCGTACTCGGCGGTCACGTTCATCTCTTGCGTCCGGATCTGGATCTCCAGCAGCTTCCCCTCGCCCGACATGACCGTCGTGTGGAGAGACTGGTACATGTTGAACTTGGGCATCGCAATGTAGTCCTTGAAACGTCCCGGAATCGGCTTCCAGATAGAGTGAATCACACCGAGAGCACCATAGCACTCGCGCACGGAGCCGACGACCACGCGTAGGCCCGCCAGGTCGTAAATCTCGTTGAACTCCTTGTTGCGCCGTACCATCTTGTCGTAGATGGAGTAGAAGTGCTTGACCCTCCCCCGCGCCTCGGCCTCTATGCCGGCCTCGCCGAGATGCCGCAGGAGCTCCTCCCTCGTCTTGCCGATAAACTCTTCCCGGTCGTCCCTCCTGGCCGCCACCAGACGCTTTATCTCCTCGTAGCGGCGGGGATGGAGAGTCGCGAAAGAGAGGTCCTCCAGCTCCCACTTCACCGAGTAGATACCGAGCCGGTGGGCCAGCGGAGCGTAGATCTCGAGCGTCTCCGTCGCCTTTTTCAGCTGCGTCTCTCGCTTGAGGTAAGCGAGCGTCCTCATGTTGTGCAGCCTGTCGGCCAGCTTGATAATGATGACCCGCACGTCCCGGCTCATCGCCACGATCATCTTCCGCAGCGACTCCGCCTGCGCCTCTTCGAGATTCCCGGAGGGCAGGTTCTTGAGCTTTGTAACACCGTCCACGATCTCCGCGACCTCTATCCCGAAACGGCGCGCAAGCTCCTCTTTGCCCACCTCTGTATCTTCCACCACGTCGTGCAACAGCGCCGCTGCGATGGTCACCGGGTCGAGGTGCAGGTCCGCGAGGATGTTGGCGGTTGCCAACGGATGATAGACGAAGGGCTCCCCGCTCTTGCGAGTCTGCCCCCTATGGGCCGCGTAGGCGGCACCGTAGGCCCCCGCTATCAACTCCTCGGACCCATCCGGTCCGTAAGCGGCGACCTTCTCTATAAGCGAAGATACGGTAACCTCCGGTGCCGGTACCGCCTTCGGATATTCTTCCGTGCGCGCAGCTTCCATATCGTTAATTCTAACATCACCGGCTCAAGCCAAGTACCTCCAGCCCAAAGCACGCCCGCTGCTATTATGGATTCAACACAATGGTTGGAGAGGAGCCACCTTGAGCCACACCGCCCTGATCCTGTTTCTGACTACTTCCCTGGCGCTCATACTCGTGCCGGGCCCGGATATGATCTACGTGATCACACGCGGCGTCGCACAGGGCAGGAAAGCGGGCCTCTTCTCTGCGGCCGGGGTGTGCTCGGGCATCTGCGTTCACACGACCTTCGCCGCCCTGGGACTCTCGGCGATACTCGCCCGCTCCGCGGTTGCTTTCTCCATCGTCAAATACGCGGGGGCCGCGTACCTGATCTACCTAGGAGCGAAAGCCCTCTTCAGCTGGAAAATCCTCGTAGCCTTTGAAGAAAACACTGAAAACGTACCACATACCGCCTCACGGACCCTCTACCGCCAGGGCGTCATATCCAACGTCCTCAACCCAAAAGTCGCGCTGTTCTTCCTGGCGTTCCTGCCGCAGTTCGTAAGCAGGTCCGGCGAGAGCGTCTGGCTGCAAATGCTCTTGCTTGGCCTGACCTTCGCCCTTATGACCCTGGCGGTCCTCTCGGGCGTCGCCCTCTCCTCGGGTACTATCGGGCACTGGCTCAGGAGAAAGCCGGGCATGGCGAGAGCCGTAAGACAGGCCACCGGGAGTATTCTTGTAGTCCTCGGCCTTCGTCTGGCCCTCCCGGAACAAAGATAGCTCGGGAGCGGCCTACTCGATGTCCACTTCGATACCGCCGATGAGTCCCGCGACCACGTTGTAGAGAAACGCGGAGACCAAACCGGAGATGAAGCCGAGGACGCCGTAGAGCACCGGAAGAAATATTACCGAGGCAATCGCAACGCCGACGCCTCCAAACAGGGCGGTCGAAGAGCCTGAAGAGTTGGAAGCCAGCGACCCGATGGCGATTCCTAGCAGTGAGATCAAGGCGAATATCACTCCGAAAACGAGCCCGATCAGCGCGTAAAGAGCGCCGGTCACCTTACCGGCGGAAAGCGGCCCAATCCTTTTTACCTGCATTCATTGCCTCCTTTATGATGCTTTGGCGACTTTTCAAATCCTACGGGAGCGGAAGATGAAGAAGAGTACCGTGGCGGCGAGAAAGAGGGCTATCGTAAACCCGACAAAGGCGACGAGCGGGACACCGAGGTAAGGGATCTGTGGGCCGCCGGTAGCGAACGCGCCGATCATAGACGATCCTATCAGGAGCGCACCCGTTACCAGGGCGAAGACGAGCCGGTTGGCGAGGACGTCCACTTCGCCGCTGAGTCTGTTCAGGCCCCGGTGGTTGAGTTGGACCTCTAGCTCTCCATCTTCGAGGTTCGCGAGAACCTGGCGGAGTTGCTCTGGGTAGTCGGACACGTAACGTGTGTACTCAAAGGCCCGCTCTTGTGAGCGTTCCAGTAGCGCCTCCGGTTTGTAACGGCCGGAGAGGAGCCTTTGGGCGTATGGTCTCGCCAACTCGTAGACGTTAATCCGAGGGTCTATGGCGCGGGCGAGTCCATCAGCGGTGACCAGGGCTTTTATCAGAAGCGGAAACACCGGCGGCACCAAGAGCCTGTAGCGTCGGATCAGGGAGATTAACTCCGAAAGCGCCTGCCCTAGCGTCACCTCTCCGACGGAAAGCCCCGAATACTTGTACAGCAACTCTCTAAGCTCCTGCACCAGTTCGGCGCGCACCTCAGGTGAGTAGCGGACCCCGAGCCCTTCCAGTCCGCGAAGTGCGGCCTGCGCATCTCGTTGTATCACCGCTATGAACAACCTCGATAACGCCTCAATGTCGCTCCGGCTCATAAAGCCGACCATCCCGAAGTCGAGAAGCGCGAGCCTCCCGGAAGGCGTCAGGATAAGGTTTCCAGGGTGAGGATCGCCATGGAAAAATCCGTCCTCGAAGGCCATTTTGAAGATCGCCTCCGCCCCCATCGACGCCACGCGACGCCGCTCAGCGGGAGCTAGTAGTATCGGCCGGATATCCTGGAAATGGGTCCCTTCAATGAACTCCATCGTCAAGACCCGCGAAGTCGAGAGGTCCAGATATATCTCCGGGATCACGACCGGCGTGCCGGCGAAGTTGACGGCGAAGCGCCGGGCGTTCTGGGCCTCCGTGGCGTAGTCCAACTCCCGCAGGATAACCACCTCGAATTCAGCGACCAGGCCCCGCAAGTCAACGAAGATCCTCTCCCCGAATCGCCGGTCGAGGAAAGCCGCGAAGTCCCTCATCAGCTCCAGGTCTGACTCGACCCTACCTCCAGCCTCCGGCCTACGAACCTTGACCGCGACCTCCTCCCCGCTCCGGAGCCTAGCCCGGTATACCTGCCCGATGCTCGCCGCGCCCAGAACCGTCCTGTCGAATCGGGCGAACGCCGTCTCGATCGGGGCCCCAAGCTCCTGCTCTATAATCCGCCGCGCCGTCTCGAAGGGGATCGGGGCCACGTTATCCTGTAACTTCTGGAGTTCCGCCAGGATGCTCTCGGGCAGGAGGTCAGAGCGGGTAGAGAGGAGTTGTCCGAACTTTACGAAGGTCGGGCCGAGGTCGTCCAGAGTCCGCCGCAACCTGACGCCAAAGTTCGGCGCGAGGAACTCCTGAAAGCCCTTTTTCTCGCGCCGATCACGCCGGACATCGAAGACGAAGCCGAACCCGTGGCGGGCGAGGACCCGTCCTATCTGGGCGAACCGTGTCAGGTTCCCCAGACGGGTCTCCGGGCTCCTCGCACTCGCCACGGGTTACCCTCTACCTCCGATACCGCTAGAGTCCCGGCGATGTTCCGGGTTCTTCGTCCATAGGCGGCTCCGGCGGGAGTGGATCCCCTACGACCGGAGGCGTCTCGGCGGGCATGTCCTCTATCAGGCGGACCCGGTGCTCTAGTTGCTCGACTCGGAACATAAGGTCCTCGTAATCCTCGCGAGTCGGCACCCCGGCGCCGCGCAAGCCCTGCTGTACCGAGGCGTCCAGCAGAGAACGGGCGCCACCCGAACGCTCGCTGGCCCGGCTCATCACGTCGTTGACCAGCTCCCGGCCCTCCTCGCGCTGCACCCGGCCCTGCTGGATCAAGCCCTCTACCGCCTGCTCTATCCGCTCCCGCGTCGCGGCAGCCGCCCCGATCTGCAGTAGGATCAACCTCTCGAGAAACGTCTCGCTCATGTTCTCCTCCCAACTCTACGCCGCTACAAGCTTTACATGATACCGGACCTCACCCCCCAACTACCAATGCACGAGCCCGAACGGGAAGAAACATTACCTTATTGGAAGCTCTTTCTCCGAGGCACTCTACTGTAATATGATAGTGGACAATTGGAAATACGGAGCCTCTTACGGGGTAGGTGCGAGGGAGTAGAGTTGGACGAAAAATCCTTCCGTAACACGATAGTAGTGATCAGCTCGGTGGCTACGGTGCTGGTCGGGGTCATCATTTATCTCACGATAACCGAGGCCTCCGGGTACCTTCAGTTCGCCGTGGCCATGGGACTTTTCGCCTTCCTGCTAGTCGGGTCCTACTCCTTCGTCGTCACCGGGACCTCACAGTCGCGCGGCAGAGACAACGAACAAATGCGCCAGCGGCAAAACCGCCTGGACCCGGAAGCCGATGCCGGGGCCGATTCCGACCGCGATTCCTGAAATCCTGGAGGCCGAGCCCGTAAGCGCTTCTTCTGATAGGGCGTAACCGCCGCTTCGAATTTGGGGTGGTGACAGGCATGAGTCTAAAGTTATAATAGCGGCATGTCCCACTCCGCTGCACCGAGCGTAAAGACCACTGGTAGATAAGGGAACTACGTGTCCCCTGATCCATCACTAGTTCGAGCTCAACAGCAGGCGCCGGGACGGCATTCTCTTTTCGACGGCTTCGCAAAATTCTGTGTCGTTAGCATCGGGGCCGGGGTCGTGGACTACGGGACCTTGAACCTACTCCTGGTACTTTTTATCACTACTGACCCGACACGACTCGCCTTCTACAACGCCGTATCGTTGCTACTCGCGAACGTTGGAAGCTACCTCTGGAACACGCTCTGGACTTTCAGGGCGAGCGCCAGGCATGATCTCCGTCAGATCTCCGGGTACGCCGCCCAGGCTATTATGAGCATCGTGGTGGCCGGAAGCGTGATCTGGTTATCTTCGGGGTTCTTGTTCGCCAATACATCGCTAGCACCCATCTTGGTAGGAGACCTCTCGAAGCTTCTCTCCAGCATCGTGGTAACGACCTTGAGCTTCCTCTTCTTGCGCCACCTGGTATTCGAGAAGTAAGCGAGTCTTCGGAGGCTCAGTTGGAAGGGGCGGGCTTGAGCCTACCGGCGCGCCAGGCTTTGTAGAGCGAGAGGGTCGGCGAGGCGATGAAGATAGAGCTGTAAGTACCGGCGATGATGCCGACGAGCAGCGCGAAGGCGAAGTCGCTTAATGTGGACTGGCCGAAGATAAGGAGGGCGGTTATCGGTATGAGGGTCGAAACGGAAGTGTAGATCGAACGCCTTATCACCTGCCGGATCGAACTATTCACCATCGAGTCGAACCGGCGGCAGTTGTATCCAACGGTCGGGGTATTCTCCCTGATACGGTCGAAGATGATGATCGTATCGTAGAGCGAGTAACCGAGTACGGTGAGCACCGCGACAACCGTCACCAGGCTAACCTCACGGCCGACTATCGCGTAGAAACCTACCGTCATCAGGATATCGTGGACCAGCGCCGCCATCGCCGCCAGCGCGAACGCCAGCTCGAACCGGATGCTGATAAACGCGACGATGATAACCAAAGCCGCCACCACCGCCTGCAGCGCCTGGTCCCTAACCTGGCCGCCGAAGGTCGGGTCCACGGTGTTCACGCTCACCTCTCCCCCGACTTGGTTGACGAGCGAGTCGCGAACCTGCTGCGTTTGCTTATCGCTCAAAACCGGCGTGCGGACCTCGTAGCCACCATTTCCCACGGTCTGGACGACCGTGCCTCCGCGGACATCTTGAGGAAGCCCGGCTTTTACCTCGCCCGTGCTCAACTGTTTCTTCGGGTTCGCCACCGTGAACTTCGCCCCGCCCTGGAAGTCTATCCCGAAGTTGAGGTTGCCCAGGGCTACCGCGCCGAGCCCGATCAGGAGCAGCGTCCCGGAGACCGCGAACCAGACCTTCCAGTTGCCGACGAAGTCTATCTTCTCGAACATCGCTCTAGCGAACCCCCGCCGGCTGCTTGCCGCTAACTTCCTTCTTGGGGACGCCCATCATCCCGGAAGAGAGGTGGAAGCCCTGACCAGAGAGAACGCCGAGCAAAGCGCGGGTCACAACTATAGCTGTGAACATCGAGAGTGCGACACCGATAGAGAGCAGGACCGCGAAGCCCCGGACGGATCCGCTAGAGAGGGCGAACAGGATGAACGCGGTAATGAGGGTGGTAAGGTTGCCGTCCAGGATCGCCCGGAAGCCCTTCTGGTAGCCGAGCTGGATAGCGGAACGGGGCGTTTTGCCGCGCCGGACTTCTTCCTTGATCCTCTCGAAGATAACTATGTTCGCGTCTGCCGCGACCCCGATAGAGAGCACGATACCCGCGATCCCCGGCAGCGTCATGGTTATGGGGATCGCCACCACGATTCCCCAGAGCAGGAAAGCGTAGATCAAAAGCGCGATATCCGCGACAATCCCGAGCGTCCGGTAGACCACGAGTAAGAACACGAGAACCAGCCCGAACCCGACGAGTGCCGCCAACAGCCCGCTCTTGAGCGAGTCGGCCCCGAGCGTCGGCCCGATCTGCTGCACGGAGAGAACGTTCATGTTCACCGGCAACGCGCCGGTGCTCAGAACGACCTGCAACTGCTGCGCCTCGGCCTCCGGGATGCCGTTCGGCAGGCCGTCGTTGGTAATGGCAACCGTCCCCTGATCCAGGCGCTGCGTCACCGTCGGTGCGCTCACAACGCCCTTGTCGAGGACGATGGCGAGCCGGCCGTTGCCGGGTTGGCCGCTGGAGAGGGCGTTGTTCACGATTTTCTCCGAGAAGTCTCCAAACTTGCTGGCCCCGGCGTTGGTGAGGTTCATGTCGACTTCCAGCTTGCCGTTCTGGCTGCGGTTGAGGGTCGCGCCCTTGAGCACCGCGCCGGTCAGTTCCGGCTGATCGTGAAAGATATATCCTGTAACGCTTACGCCACTCCCTCCACCCAGAGGCGGCGATTCCTCGAAGAGGATCTTGGTCTTGCCCTTCTTGTAGGCCGGGTCATTCTTGAGGGTCTGGCGTATCTGCTTCTCGGTCTTCTGGACCTGATCCTTGGGAACGACGCGAGGCTGCCCCGTAAACGCAGGATCGGAGGCGAGCACCTCGTAGAAGCCGAGTTGGGCAGTCTTGCCGATGGTGTTTACCGCCTGCTGGCGGTTTGTCAGGCCGGGGATGTTGACGATAACCTCGTCGGTGCCCTGCTGCTGTATCTCTGGTTCGGAGACGCCGAGAGCGTTGACCCTTTGCTGGATCACCTGCACCGCGGTCTGCATCTCCTGGCGCGTGACGGGCTTCCCGTTGCCGTGAGAACCCTTTAGCTGGACGCTAATACCGCCCTTCAAGTCCAGGCCGAGTTGCGTCGCCTGGCTCACCGGCTGGCGAACAAAGATAATGTAAGCTGCCACCGCTATAAGGACGGCGACGAGACCC
>JBBPZT010000097.1:0-4562 GCA_038198625.1 Rubrobacterales bacterium | reverse complement strand
GCTTTCTGAACGCCCCTGGACATCCTCTTGTCCGGCCTCCGAGGCCTTCTTCCTCCTTCGGGGCGCGTTTTCTTACCCGGTAGATTTTGTTTTTCAGCTCGCAAAAGCGTTCTGACAAACCTGGCTCCGCCTGTGCGTTGTACGGTTATTGACTAGGCTTGATACGGAGACCGTTACCGGTCCCGGAGAGCCCGCCGACCGCTAACCCCGGTCTCGCCGCAGGCGTTTCCGCCGACCGACAGGCTCTCCCAAAGCGCCTGCCAGACCTCTTCGGCCTCGACGGCGAAAGCAACGCGGAAAAGCATCCTGGCGACCCTGGCGCGCAACGAGAGGTGGCGAACGGCGAGCAGGGCGGCGCGTCTATGTTCGGCCAGGGCCTGCTCGCGGGCCCTCTCGGACCGGATCATTTCGTACAGCAAATCGGGATGTACGTTCACCAGATCTCCCCATTCTTCGGCCCGTATTAGTTACCCTGGTTATACGGGTTGTACGGTGAGAAAAAAGACCCTTTCTCGGTACATCTCCAGAAATACAAAGACAGCCATAGAGGAGAGAAACAGCACCAGCGAGCCGGGCGCATCGCTCCCCGCTATAATGTCTGTTGCGTCGTTGGAACAGTCGGGTTACTGGGAGAGGGGGCGTTGGATGTCTGAAAGCGAATTCCGGCTTCCGGGCTCATCTTACGAGGAGTTGGCGAACATCATTGTGGCGTACGGGACTCGCGACGAGGCGTCCAATCCCGGCGATGTGAGCAAGTTGAACTCCGTCCACCAGTCCAGCTTCAGTCGCAACAACGCTTTTCTCGCCGCCATCGGAATCTTGCAGGGGGAGAGAGAGAAGCTCGTCACCAGGATGGGAAGGGATCTGGCGCTGTCTCTGAGCCGCAAGGACCAGAAGGGGATTCAGCGGGGGTGGCGTCGGATCATCTCCACCAACGAGTTCTTGCAGAATGTCCTCTCCGCCGTCAAGCTCCGCGAGGGCATGATGCGCCCCGCACTCCAGGCTTATATCGCCCACGTCGCCCGGCAGCCGAGAAACAAGCCCGTCATGACTGGCGCGAACGCGATCATCGACATGCTCAAGGCCGCCGGCCTCCTCAAAGAAGACACCGGAGAGTTGAGCGCGACCTTCGACGTGGAATCGGATCTCTACACGCCCGCCGGAGACCTCCCGGAAGGGAAGACCACGGAAGCCGTGGCCTCGACCACCATAACCCAGGGCGCGGGTCCGGCGCTAAACATCCACCTCCACGTCAGGTGCGATCCGGATGAGATTGAAGACCTCGCTCCGAAGCTCAGGGTTCTGCTCCGGGAGATCTCGAACTTCCCCTAAAGCCGAACGTCCTGGATCGTGCGGCGCCCGCTTGGCAAACACCATCGTGATTGGCTCTCACGACTCGCCGAAAGTCCGTCTTTCCGGCGCCGGAGGAGCCCCGAGGTTACCGCCTCGGCAAAAGAGGTGATCATCACGCTTCGACATAATCAGAAGGCGTTCGTGGAGGACCTTTCCTTCGTCACGTCGGTCGGAGGCGAGTCCGGTGGAGGCTCCCGCAAGAGTGGAACCTTCCAGGAGTATAGCCTCGACGCAAGGACCTCTATCACCGCGAGCAAACATCTCGGACACGTACCTGAGAGGAGCTTCTAGTCATGGCATACGAAGGGACGAGAGAAGCCTGGATCGTGGGCGCGGTCCGAACTCCCCTTGGAAAGCACGGCGGTCTCTTGAGCACGATACGGCCCGACGACCTGGGTGCGGCCGTCCTCAAAGCCCTGATGGAGCGCACGGGTGTCCCGCCACAAGAGGTGGAAGACGTCTACATGGGATGCGCCAACCAGGCCGGCGAGGATAACCGAAACGTGGCACGCATGTCGCTCTTGCTCGCGGGCTTCCCGACAGAGGTTGCGGGTGCCACGGTGAACCGGTTGTGTGGTTCGGGGCTCGAAGCCGTGGCGAACGCCGCCCGATCCGTGATGCTAGGCGAGGCGGACGTCTACGTCGGCGGCGGGGTCGAGTCGATGAGCCGGGCGCCCTATGCGATGCCAAAACCCTCCCGAGCCTTCCAGCCCGGCCACCAGACCATCTACGACACCACCCTCGGCTGGCGCTTCGTCAACCCGAAGATGGAAGAGATGGAGCACACGGACTCCCTCGGTGTGACGGCCGAGAACCTGGCGGAGGAACGTTTCGAGATTACCTCCGAGGAACAAAAGCCGGAGGAGCTGGCAAACGAGTACGACATCTCCCGCGAGAAGCAGGACGAGTTCGCGCTTCACAGCCACCGGAAAGCCGTCGCCGCCCAGGACGAAAAACGGTTCCGGGAGGAGATCGTACCGGTCGCGGTCAAGACCCGTAAATCGGAGGATATCGTAGAGGCCGACGAGGGACCTAGACGGGACAGCTCGCTGGAGAAGCTCGCCAAGCTCCCACCCGCCTTCAGGGAGGGTGGAAGCGTAACGGCCGGCAATTCCAGCCCCCTGAGCGACGGCGCCGCGGCGGTGCTGGTCGTCTCCGGGGAGTATGCTCAGGCACACGGGCTCACCCCGCTGGCGAAGATAAAAAGCGTGGCGACCGCCGGAGTCCCGCCGCGCGTCATGGGAATAGGCCCGGTACCCGCTACGGAGAAGGCGCTCGCGCGGGCCGGGGTCTCCATGGAAGACATCGGACTGGTCGAGCTAAACGAAGCGTTTGCCGCCCAGTCGCTGGCGGTCATACACGAGTGGGGGATGGACTACGGTGACGAGCGCCTGAACCCCAACGGCGGGGCCATCGCCTTGGGCCATCCCCTCGGATGCTCCGGGGCGCGTATCCTGACCACCCTCGTACACGAGATGGGACGTCGCGACGACGTGGATCTTGGACTGGCTACAATGTGTATCGGGGTGGGACAGGGTATCGCGATGGTTGTCGAGAAGGTCGGCTAGAGAGCGGATATGGAAGGATCCGGCATGACGCAGCGCCCCAGCGAGGCTACAGAACGCGGACGAGACGAAGCCGGCGTTCAACCTCCTTACCTGTACCCGGATTACGTCGGAACGCGGCTGCGGGCTCCCGGTCGGCCGCTTGTTATATTGCCCCATACGCTCTCGGAGACCGCCGGGCCCGCCTACGGTCACGGCCGGGTAGGCGAGTTGGATCACGACCTCACGCGTCAGCACGAAGGTGAGCCTCTCGGGGAGAGGATCATCGTCCACGGCCGCGTTCTCGACGACAGTGGGCGCCCTGTTCGGAACAGCCTGATCGAGGTCTGGCAGGCCAACGCCGCCGGTCGCTACACCCACCACGCGGACCGTCACCCGGCCCCCCTGGACCCCAACTTCGGCGGCGCCGGGCGGTGCCTCACCGATGATGAGGGACGCTACCGCTTCGTGACTATAAAGCCCGGAGCGTACCCGTGGAAAAACCACGACAACGCCTGGCGTCCGGCCCACATCCACTTCTCGCTCTTCGGAGAGGCTTTCAGGAGCCGGCTCGTAACCCAGATGTACTTTCCTGGCGACCCGCTCTTCGACCAGGACCCGATCTTCCAGTCCGTACGAGATCCCAGAGCCCGCGAGCGCCTGATCTCCTCCTTCGACCTGCGGACGACCGAGCCGGAGTGGGCGCTCGCCTACCGCTTCGACATCGTCCTCCAGGGACGCGACGCAACACCGATGGAGAGGAACCACAAGTGAGCCCGGAGCCTACACCGTCTCAGACAATCGGTCCCTTCTTCCATTTCGCGCTCTTCGGAGAGGACCAGTCGAAGCTCGTGGCCTCCGACCATCCCTCGGCCATCAGACTGGGAGGCACCGTCTACGACGGTGCGGGAGACCCCGTCCCGGACGGGATGCTGGAGATCTGGCAGGCGGACGAAGCCGGACGCTGCGCCTACCCTGAGGGAAATTCAGCCGACCCGCCAGCCGATGAAGGTTTCTCCGGTTTCGGGCGCTGCGCCACGGACGAGGAAGGAAGGTTCTCTTTCCTAACGGTCAAGCCAGGTCCAGTTCCAGGTCCAGACGGACAACATCAGGCCCCACACATCCTGGTGTCGATCTTCGCCCGCGGGCTTCTCAAACGCCTGGTGACCCGTGTCTACTTCCCAGACGAAGAAGACGCCAACGCCGGGGACCCGGTACTGAACCGGATCGAAGATTCAGACTACCGCTCGACGCTTATTGCCCGCGAGGTAGACGGGAGGCTGAGCTTCGACGTCTTCCTGCAAGGCGACCATCAGACCGTGTTCTTCGATGTCTGAGGGCCTGTTCGGGCCGCTCTTCGTCCCGGACGTCTTCCGAGACGCCGTCGGCGGGCGGGCCTGGTTGCAGGCGATGCTCGACTCGGAGGCGGCGCTCGGGGCGGCCGAGGCGCGGGTTGGATTGATCCCGGTCGAAGCCGCCGAAGAGATAGCCGGACGCTGCGACGCAAACCGTTTCGACCCTGAGGAGATCGGTCGTGAAGGAAGGGCCGCGGGCAACCCGGTCCCGCCACTGGTACGGGCCCTAACGGAGGCCGTCCCCGGAGACGCGGCCCGCTACGTGCACAAGGGGGCCACGAGCCAGGACATCACGGACACAGCCGCCATG
>JBBPZT010000096.1:0-9562 GCA_038198625.1 Rubrobacterales bacterium | reverse complement strand
GGTACAGATCTTTGACACGACCTTGCGAGACGGTGAGCAGTCGCCGGGGATTTCACTCTCCGTAGAGGAGAAAGTAGAGATAGCCCACCAGCTCGGGCGGTTGCGGGTGGACGTGATCGAAGCGGGGTTCCCGATCACCTCCGAGGGTGACTTCGAATCTGTCTCCCGCATCGCCGCCGAGGTAAAAGGCCCGACCATCGCCGGGCTCGGCCGTATCCACCAGGCGGATATCGAACGGGCCTGGGAGGCGGTGAAGTGGTCCGAGAAGCCGCGCATCCACACCTTCGTCGGCACCTCCGACCTGCACATAGAGCACCAGATGCGCTCCAACCGCGATGACATCCTGGCCGGGGCCGGGGAGGCCGTGCGTTTCGCCAAGAGCCTCTGTCCGGACGTGGAGTTCTCTCCCATGGACGCGACGAGGACGGATATCGGGTACCTGGCTGATATAGTCGCGGCGGCTGTCGAAGCCGGGGCGGACGTAATCAACATCGCCGACACGGTCGGCTACACGACGCCCATCGAGTTCTCGGAATTCCTGAAAGAGTTGCAGGAGCGGGTGCCGCAGCTCAAAGAACGCATCCTCTCGGTACACTGCCACGACGACCTGGGGCTCGCGGTCGCCAACTCGCTGGCCGGGGTACAGGTCGGGGCCGGGCAGGTCGAGGTGGCGGTAAACGGGATCGGGGAGCGGGCCGGGAACGCATCGCTGGAAGAGGTCGTGATGGCGCTCGTGACGCGCGGCGACCACTACGGCACGCGCGTCGACGTCGAGACTCGTCAGATCGCCAACACCTCGCGCCTGGTTTCGAACATGACCGGCTACGAGGTGCCGCCGAACAAGGCGATCGTCGGGCGTAACGCCTTCCTGCACGAGTCCGGGATACACCAGGACGGCGTCCTGAAAGACCGGAGGACGTTCGAGATCATGCAGCAGAAAGATATCGGCCTCGAAGGCACGAACATATTCCTCGGCAAGCACTCCGGACGCCACGCCCTCAAGGAAGCCCTCGAAGAACTCGGTTACACAGTAGAAGGAGAAGTCCTGAAGAGGGCGTTCGTCCGTTTCAAGGAGATAGCCGACCAGAAAAAGACCGTAACCGTCGCTGACCTCGAAGCGATAGCCGCCGATGAGGTCGGCTCCTTCGAGGGCAAGTTCGTCCTCGACTCGTTCCGGGTGGTCGCGGCGACCGGGCGCCAGAGCCGGGCTGCGGTAACCATCTCCCACGCCGAGCACGGCATCTTCGAGGCCGAGGCGGAGGGCGACGGGCCGGTCGATGCGGTCTTCCGGGCTGTCGACGCCGCTACGAACATCAAGGGCCGCCTGACGGACTTCCGGATAGACGCCGTCACCGGCGGCAAGGACGCCCTCGGCGAGGTCCGCGTCTCCGTCGAGTTCGAGGGCAACGAGTATGCCGGGAGAGGCTTGAGCCAGGACGTGGTAGAGGCGGCGGCCCGCGCCTACGTCCGGGCGGTCAACGTCTACTCCGCCGGTCGGGCCAGTGCTGAATGGGTGACAACGCCATAGAAGGCGCCGCCGCGATCTCTGGCTACGAGCGCCTGTACGGCGCGGCCCCGGTCACCTACCCGCCGGGGATGCGCGACCGTGCGGAAGAAGCGCGTCGCCTGCTCGATGCGGGCATTGATGTTCTCTCGGAAGTGCTCGAGGTGGAGCCTCCGGAGCTCGATATGCTGCTGGTAGTGGAGGCTGACTGGAAAGAGACGCCGAGGGAAAACTCACACGCCTACCCGTATGGGCTTCCGTACTTCACCCGCTCCGTGAGGCCACCGACACTGGTGCTGCCTGAAGAGATCACGGCAGATATAACGCCGCGCACGGAGGCGACGGCCTCGCTGGTCGTCTGGCATGAGTTGGCCCACGCGTTCTTACTGCGGAAGGAAATCGTCAAGACGCCGGCCTGGTTAGGGGAGTTCGTACCCCAGGCATCGGCGGCGGTCATCGCCCGCAGGGCCGGCCTGCCGCTCGGAGAGCACCTATCACTGGTCGAAAAGGATCCGGGCTTCACCGTCCGCACCCTAAGTGGTCGGGCGGACGCCGGACGTCAGATGGCCTTCCAGAACTTGCTGCTCTCGCTCGGTGTCGCTGCTCTGGAGCAGTTCGGAGAGAGGTTCCTGCGGCGGCTGGTTCACCGTTTATGGAAAGAGACGGAGATCGTGGACGAGCGACGGGCGGAGGAGCTTCTGGCCGGCTCTTTGGGCTCCGGTGGACGCGGGTGGCTCGAGTCGAGGCCAGAATTTTAGGAGGAGAGATGCGCGATTCTTTTGACATCCTGCTGCTGCCGGGCGATGGTATCGGGCCGGAGGTCGTGGAAGCCGCCCGGGCGGTCATGGACGTGGCGGCGGAGCACTTCGGCGTAAAGATAGAATACGAAGAGCGAGAGATCGGGGCGACGGCGATCCGCTCGGAGGGAGATCCCGTCTCCAACGAGACACTCGAAAGGGCGAAGGCATCGGACTCGGTCCTGCTCGGGGCGGTCGGTCACCCGGACTTCGACGATGCGCCCGTCCGTCCCGAAGCCGGGCTTCTCAAGATCCGCAAGGCGCTGGGTGCGTTCGCCAACCTGCGGCCCGTCGTGGCGCTCCCGGCCTTGCTCTCCGCCTCGACCCTCAAGCCGGAGGTAGTCACCGGCGTCGATATCCTGATCATACGGGAGCTAACCGGCGGCGCCTATTTCGGTGATAAGGAGGAGGGAGACGACCGGGCCAGCGACCTCTCCCTCTACACGCGGGAGGAAGTAGAGCGGGTGGCGCGGGTCGCGTTCGACGCGGCGCGGCGGCGCAAGAGGCGCGTTACGTCCGTGGACAAGGCGAACGTGATGGCTACGGGCCGGTTGTGGCGGAAAGTCGTCGCGGAAGTCGCGGAGGAATACGAGGACGTCGAGTTGGATCACGTGTTGGTGGATGCGGCGGCGATGTTCCTGATCCGGGATCCAAAGAGGTTCGACGTGATCCTGACCGAGAACCTCTTCGGCGATATCCTCTCCGACGAGGCGGCCATGCTCCCCGGCTCCATGGGTATGCTCCCGAGCGCTTCCCTGGGAGATCCCGGCAAGCCCGGCATCTTCGAGCCCGTTCACGGCTCCGCCCCGGACATCGCCGGGAAGGAGATCGCCAACCCCTACGCGACCATCCTCTCAGCCGCCATGATGTTCCGCCACTCTTTGGGTCGTCCGGACATAGCCGGCGCCATCGAACAAGGCGTCTCCGTGGCGCTCGAAGCTGGTTTCCTGACAAAAGATCTGGGCGGAGACAAGACGACCGGAGAGGTAATGCGGGCCGTCAGCCGCTGGACAGCCGCCGGGGAAGGAGTAGCTTAGGCTATGAGCATAAAACTCTTCGACACGACGTTGCGGGACGGGACCCAGCGCGAAGGCGTCAGCCTCACCACCGAGGACAAAGTCCGCATAGCACACGAGTTAGACTCCCTGGGACTCCACTACATCGAGGCCGGTTTCCCAGCCTCAAATCCGAAAGACCTGGAGTTCTTCGAGCACTTCGACGCGGCGGAGCTGCAAAACGCGAGGCTCGTCGCTTTCACCCGCGCCCGCCGTCCGAACGGCCGGGCGGAGGACGACCCGGCAGTTACGCTGCTCCCCACCCTCTCTTCGCCGGTGGCGTGTATCGTCGTCAAGAGCTGGAAGATGCACGTCGAGAAGGTACTGCGCACGACCCCGGAGGAAAACATCGAATCCGTAAGGGACACGATAGCCTACCTGGCGGATGCGGGAAAAGAGGTCATCTTCGACGCCGAGCACTACTTCGACGGGTTCCGGGACGACCCGGAGTACTCGCTCGCCTTGCTGCGGGCGGCAGCGGAAGCGGGGGCGACCACCCTCGTCCTCTGCGACACCAACGGCGGGACGCTTCCGGCGGAGCTCAAGGCCGTCGTGGGGCGCACCGTGCGGGAGTTCCCGGAGGTAGAGGTCGGCATCCACACCCACAACGACTCGGGATGCGGGGTGGCGAACGCGCTCGTAGCGGTCGAGGCCGGGGCGACGCACGTCCAAGGCACGGTCAACGGCGTCGGGGAACGCTGCGGCAACTGCGACCTGGTTACCACCATCGCCAACCTTCAACTCAAGATGGGCCTGAAGGTGGTGGACGAAGCGCAACTCGCCCGCCTCACCGAAGCCTCCAACTACGTCTCCGAACTCATGAACCTGACGCCCGACACCCACCGGCCTTTCGTGGGGCGTAGCGCCTTCGCCCACAAGGGCGGGCTGCACGTGGACGGCATCTCCAAAGACCCCGCCACCTACGAGCACGTGGCGCCGGAGTCGGTAGGAAACATGCGGCGGATGCCGGTCGGGGAACTCTCGGGCAAGAATACTATCCGGGCGAAGGCCGAGGAGCTGGGACTAGAAGCGGGGGACGTAACGAGTGTGCTCTCAGCCATAAAGCAACGCGAGTACGAAGGCTACCACTACGAGGCGGCCGACGCTTCGTTGGCGTTACTGATCGGGCGCGCCACCGGTGAGGACAGGCCGCTCTTCGAGCTGGAGACTTTCCGCATTATCAGCGAGAAAAGGGCCGGCGGCGAGACGACGACCGAGGCGACGATAAAGCTGCTGGTAAAGGGCCAGCGAGTTATCTCGACCGCCGAGGGAAACGGCCCGGTCAACGCCCTCGACCAGGCGCTGCGGCAGGCCATAGAGCCCCACTACCCGGAGCTGAAGAGCATACAGCTCTCCAACTACAAGGTCCGCATCCTGGACGAGCACCGCGCGACGGCGGCGACAACCCGCGTCCTGATAGACTCGACCGACGGCAAGCGCCTGTGGGGAGCGGTCGGCGTCGGCGAGAACATAATCGAAGCCTCCTGGCAGGCACTCGTTGACGGGCTGGAGTACGGCGTCGGCGGGGCGGAGAAGTAGGTCACGAACCAAGAAGAGCCGAGGGCGAGTGCCTCCGGTTCCCGTTCCGTTCGTCCGTGTCCCGATTACAATGGCGGGCCGGTCTTCGGCCGGCGTTTCGGCCAGGTAAGTTCGTATATAGGTTCTTACACCAGGTAGGAGGAACGGGTGCGCAGGGAGCGACGCACGGCTTACTGGATGGCAGCTCCGGCTTTGATCTCGGTTCTCGCGATCGTCGTCTACCCGCTCACGTTCGCGACCTACTACAGCCTGAGAGATGTCAGGCCCAACCTGGTCGGCGGGTTCGTCGGGCTGTCGAACTACGCCAGGGCTGTCAACGACCCTGGCTTCATCGGGACTCTCTCCACGACGCTGCTGTTTACGGCGGCAAGCGCGGGTCTGTCTTTCCTCGCGGGTTTGGGGCTGGCACTGGTGCTGTCGAGGCCGTTTGCGGGACGTGCGGCCGTTGCGGCGGCGGTTTTCCTTCCCTGGGTCTTCCCCATGGTGGTTACAGCCGCCTTCGGGCGTCTCGCCCTGGAAGATGGGGGACCTGTGCAGAGCTTCCTGGGTTACCTGGGCCTCTGGAACGGCGGGCCGCTGCTCGGGAATTCGGGCGCGTTGCTCTTTTCCTCCGTGCTGGTGGACGCGTGGCGGTCAACGCCATTCGTGGCACTGCTCTTGCTGGCCGGGATGCGTACGATCCCAAAAGATATCTACGAGGCGGCCAGCGTCGAGGGCGCGGACTCCCTCCAGAAGTTCTTTCAGATAACCCTGCCGCTGCTCAGGCCCACGATCATGATCGTGCTGCTCATCCGCCTGCTCGATGCTTTCCGGGTACAAGACCTGTTTCTGGTCATGGGCGGCCAGCAGCTCGAATCACTCTCGATCTACGTCTACCAGAACGTGCTGCTGAGCCAGATCAACTTCGGACTCGGGAGCGCGGCGGCGGTCTTCGTCTTCGCCTGTGCCCTTTCCCTAGCTCTGCTCTTTACAGTCGTCCTGAAAGCCCAGCTCCCGACCGGACTCGGCCGGTCAGGCATCCAGAACGTCATGGATGAAGCCGCCGGACGGGTCTACGTCCGGCAGTCATTTCCCACAACCACAGTCGGCGCGCTGCTCACCGTCTTGTTCCTGGCGCCGCTGGCGTGGGTGTTCTGGGTTAGCGTCACCCCGTCACCAGGTGCCTCCGGTGGGTCTTCCGGAGGTTCGGCTACTTCCCTCTCGCTGGTCCTGTACCCGCTGATCCTCTCGAACGGGAATATCCTTGCGGGGCTCGCGAACAGCGGCGTTATTGTCACCCTCACGACACTGTTTACGTTGCTGCTGGCCTGTCCGGCAGCCTACGCCATCGCCCGGCTCGGGTTCCGGCACGGGAACGGACTTCTGAGCGTCATGCTGGCGGCGGCTTTCTTCCCGCCGGCGGCCGTGCTTGTGCCGATGCTGGTGCAACTCAGAGAGCTCGGCGTCATAGGCACGCAACTGGGCGCGATCTTCCCGGACATCGTCTTCTTTACGCCGTTCGCGGTCTGGCTGCTCGCCACGTTCTTCCAAGAACTTCCGGTCGAGATCGAGGACGCCGCCAGAGTGGATGGCGCGGGAAGGCTCCAGGTCCTCACGCAGATGATCCTGCCACTCGCCGCGCCCGCCATGTTCGCGACCGGCGCGTTCGTCTTCGTGCTCTCCTGGAACGAGTTCGTCTTCGCCTCCACCTTCACGTTCGGCGCGAGCCGTCCGATCACGGTCGTCCTCGCGGATTTCGTGGCGTCTTTGGGGTTTGGAGTCCCTGCGGCACCGCTCGCAGCGGCCTCCCTCATTGCCACCCTGCCCCCGATGCTACTGTTCCTCGCCTTCCGCCGCCGCATACTCTCCGGCCTGACGGGCGACGCCTTCGCGAGATCGTGGAAAGTTCGCTAGCCCAGGAGTGGTCGAAAGCTCTATCTCCTGGTGCGGATGAGTTGCTCCAAACGTTCGACCTGTTCGCGGCTGCCGAGGACTATAAGGGTGTCGCCGGCGCTGATCCGGTCCTGGGCGGTCGGTGTGGTATCGAACCTTCCATCTCTGGTGCGGGTAGCGAGAATCTTTGCCCCCGTCTTCTCCCCGATCTTCAACTCTCCGATAGTGTGGTCGGCGAGCGACGAGTCCTCGGGCACTGCGAACTCCTCCAGCCGGAACTCGATGCCTCCCTCGCCGCGGGTAACTATGTCCAAAAAATCGACGACAAGCGGTTGGGTGGCGAGTGAGGCGAGCCTCCTTCCGCCCACCGCGTAGGGTGAGAGCGTGCGATCCGCCCCGGCCATCCCGAGCTTGGCCGCCGATTCATCGGAGCTGGCGCGGGCGACGATGTGCAGCTTCGGGTTCATCTTGCGCGCCGAGAGGGTGACGAAAACGTTGTCCGCGTCGGAGTCCACAGCGGCCACCAGACCCTTCGCCCGGCGGACTCCAGCTTCTTCGAGGACCTCGTCGTCGGAGGCTTCGCCGAGGACTGTTAGATAGCCTTCGGCAAGACACTCCTCCGCTATGTCGGGGGCTTGCTCGACTATGACGAAAGGAACCTTGTCTTTCACGAACTCCTCCACAACCTGCCGCCCGACCCGACCGTATCCACACAGGATCTGGTGTCCGTTTAGTTTCGAGATCTCCCGCCCCATCCGCCTCCTCCTGAACTGACCCCGGACCGCGCCCTCGAACACCAGCTCCACAAGAGGCGCCGAGACGAAGCCGAAGGTTACCAGACCACTGACTATGAATATTATGGTCCATATCTCCCCGGCCCTGCCGAGCGTATGCACCTCCGTGTAACCGACGGTGCTGAGCGTGATGACGGTCATGTACAACGCGTCTATGAAGCTCCAGCCCTCGATGAGCATGTACCCGATCGTCCCGGCGGCCACGATGCCAACGAGCGTCAGGACCACCCGCAAGACGCGCCTGAAGACGTGGCCCTGCCCCAAGGCTTCGCCCTTTACGCCCACACGGCTGTAAGCTGATCTCCTCTCGGCCATGGACGGATTATATTAAAGAAGCTCCGGTTCCCTTTCTGGAACCCATACTCAGCCTCGCGAGAGCTTCAAGAAGGCCGCGCGTTGGTCGGCGGTACCGAGCACGCTCACGGTGTCGCCGGCGCGCAGCACCAGGTCCGGCCCGGGGTTAGTGAAGACTTCTTCGCCGCGCACGACGGCCACGAGGGAAGCACCCGTCTCCTCCCTCACCCGCATTTCGCCGATCGTATGGTCCGCCAGGGAGCTTTCGTCGGACAGCTCCGTCCAGTCCGTCTCTATCATGCGCGAGGCGCGCCTCAGTTGCGCGAGCGTGCCCCCGCCGTCTGTTTCGGACATCGGGGCGTAGAGCTCGCGCCTCACCCCGTCTGAGAAACGCTGGACGTCTCCCGCCCCGATCCCTAAGTGAATGAGCGCCTGCCGACCAAGTTCAAGGCCCGCTTCGAACTCCGGCTGGACAGCCTCGTAGACTCCTATTCGCCTCAGGTCCTCCAGCTGCTCCACCGTGGTCGAGCGGGCGACGATGTGGACGTCGTCTCCGTAGGTATGCTTCACCTGATCTATGACGAGCCGGGCCCCCGCCGGGTCCGGGATCGTGAGGATCATGAGCCGCGCCCGCCCGATGCCCGCCGCCTCCAGCACCGGCTCGGCCGCCGCGTCCCCATAAACTGTCGGGAACCCCGCCTCCCTCGCCTCGTCTATCTTCCCGTGATCGAGGTCCACGACCACGAACGGCTGGTCGAGCCTGAAGAGGAGTTGGGAGACGAAATGCCCGACCCGGCCGTGACCGGCTATGACCACGTGGTCTTCGAGCCCAACCTCCGGCAGGTTGAACGCCTTGAGCGGCTCGCCGCCGGGGAACCTCTCGCGCCAGCGGCTGTAAAAGGCGGGAGCAAGACGGGTGGCGAACGGGGTCAGAGCCATGGTAACGACGGCGGTAGTCAGCACGATGGCGTAGAGTCCCTCGGAGATGGCGTCCTCGCCTATGCCGACGCGCGCTATGACGAACGAGAACTCGCCCACCTGGAACAGCCCGAGCCCGACCGCGAACGGCGCTATGTTCACGTACCCGAAAGCCCGTGTGACGCCCGCGAAGAGAGCGCCCTTGAACAGGAAGACGAGCGCAACCACGGCCAGGACCGTCGCCGCGTTCTTCCACAGGAACACCGGGTCTATGAGCATCCCGACCGAGACGAAGAACACATGGCGAAAACGTCGCGCAAGGGCTCTATATCCGCCAGGGCCTGGTGACTGTACTCGGACTGGGAGAGGACCATTCCGGCGACGAAGGCTCCAAAGGCGAAAGAGAGTCCGAAGAGGTATGTCCCGTAACCGACCCCGAGCCCAACGGCGACCACGGAGATCAGGAAAAGCTCCCGAGATCCCCAGCTCACTATGCGGGCCATCAGCCACGGCTGGACCCTGGTGCCGAGCAGGGCCATGACCGCGACGAAGGCCGCCGCCTCAAGGGCGGCCACCCCGAGCTGGGAGACGCCCTCCCCGAGGTCCTTGAGCTTCGGAAGTAAGACTAGAAGAGGTATGACCGCTATATCCTGCACTATGAGCATACCGACTATCACGCGACCCGAGAGCGTACCGAGCACCCCCTGTTCGGAGAGCGTCTTGAGCACTACCGCCGTGCTCGACAGGGAGATCAAGGCTCCGAACCACACCGCCTCGACCCATCCCAGC
>JBBPZT010000095.1:0-22332 GCA_038198625.1 Rubrobacterales bacterium | reverse complement strand
CTCCATGAACGACTCAAGAGCCTTCAGCCGGTACTCCAGCATCCACTCGGGCTCGTTCTTGTGCTTGGAGATCATGGCGACTATCTCCGGGTCGATACCTTTTCTCGGGGTCTTGAAGAAATACTCCTCCGGGTCGGAAAAGCCGTACTTGTACTCGTCTAACCCGAGCTGCTGAATTGTCTTGTCTTCGGGCATTCTCTGCTCCTCTGTAGCCGTAGCTCTGTTTAGCTCTGCGCGGCGGAGCCGAACTCCTGCCGCACCCAGTCGTAGCCCTTTTCCTCCAGCGTATCCGCCAGTTCTTTGCCACCCGAGGTAACGAGCCGGCCTTCCAGCATGACGTGTACGTGATCTGGCTCAATGTACCGCAGTATCCGCTGGTAGTGCGTGATTATTACCGCAGAGAACTCCGGCCCGCGCAGCTCGTTGACGCCCTTGGAAACGACCTGCAGGGCGTCGATGTCGAGGCCAGAGTCGGTCTCGTCCATTATGGCGAGCTTCGGTTCGAGCATGAGCATCTGGAGGATCTCATTGCGCTTCTTCTCGCCACCGGAGAAACCCTCGTTCAGGTACCGCTCGGCGAACTTCGGGTCCATCTGCATGACCTTCATCTTCTCCTGCAGGAGCCGGTACATCTCCATCGGGGAGAGTTCTTTCTCCCGCACGGAGTTGACGGCGGTGCGCAGGAAGTTTGCGACGCTCACGCCCGGCACCTCGCTCGGGTACTGGAACGCGAGGAATATGCCCATCTTGGCCCGCTCGTCTGCCTCCAACTCCATGACGTCCTCACCTTCGAAGGTGATGGAACCGCCGGTCACGTCGTAACGGGGATGTCCCATCAAGACGTTCGAGAGGGTGCTCTTACCCGAGCCGTTCGGGCCCATGATCGCGTGGATCTCGCCCTTACCGACTTCCAGGTCCAGGCCCTTCAAGATCTCCTGCCCGTCGATCTCCGCCCGCAAGTTTTCTACCTTTAGCATCGAACCCCTGCCGTTCATCTATAAAACTTTGCTACTACAAGACTATTTAATCACAGCGGGGTGCACCTCACAATATTCCGTGACCTGGATCAAGAACGTTTCTTGAAACCTACCAAAATCCGCTTGTCTAAAGCAATTTCCAGCTACCGCGCCTATGTGATTTTCTACCTGAGATCGGTTGTCAAAGGGTGTCTCCAACGGGGCGCTTGTAACACGAAAAAGCTACCGCAATCAGCGCTTGGTGGGAATGATTCTCCATGAAGCGACGGGTCGCCGGTCTTCACTGCCCGCTAGGTATTGCGCCATTGGTCCATCTCGCGGTTTACGAAGTAAGAGACCAGATCCTTGTACATTTTTTCTACTATGTCCGGGTCCAAACCTTCTTCTTTGGCCCATACTCTGCGCTCCCGCAGCATAGCTTGCTGCCGCTCCGGGGCTCGTACACTCGATTCGCCGGTCTTG
Organism: Rubrobacterales bacterium; assembly: GCA_038198625.1. Lineage (GTDB taxonomy): Bacteria > Actinomycetota > Rubrobacteria > Rubrobacterales > Rubrobacteraceae > JBBPZK01. The sequence goes on along the minus strand of JBBPZT010000095.1, from coordinate 20,893 downwards.
AACCTGGCCGCCGCCTCGACGTACCGGGCGCGACAGCCTATAAGGCCCACTATCTCACGGTCCAGGGTGTCTATAGCCTGGCGGATGTCTTCAATTCCCGTACAGTTTTCGGGCTGCTTCATGCCGTGAGAAGCTGAATTCGCGATTCTCCAACCAAGAGCGGTGCATCAGGGTCGGCGCTGCGGCGCAGGTATCCCAGGGCCAGGGTTCTTCCGTCTACGGGCAATGGGGCGACGCTGGTGATCGTGCCGACCTGTTTGTCGCTCTGGAGGATTTGGGCTCCGGGTTGCGGCGGCGCGCCTTCTATTACTAGCTGGTGCAGGTTACGGTTCGGGTGTCCGCGATAGTGCATCCGGGCTACGGTCTCCTGGCCAGGGTAGCAGCCTTTGGTGAAGCTGACGGCCCGTTCCAGGATGCCGGCCTCGCCGGGGAAGTTCTCGGGGGTTATGTCGGAGCCGAAGCGGGGGACGGCGGCTTCTATGCGGGTGGTCTCGAAGGCTTCGAGGCCGGTAGGGACCGCTCCCCGGGCGACGAGTTGTTCGCGAACGGTACGCAGCTTGTCCGACGGTCCGATCAGGTCGTAGCCGGATACGGGAAGCGTGACGCCACCGGCGAGTACGGTCACGCCGCCTATTTCTATCTCTGTCGTCTCGTGTTCCTCCAGGGAGGCGCCGCCGAGCAACTCTCCGGCGCGGGGACCATAGAAGCCGAGGATTCCCCAGGGAGGCTTCTCTTCGCTGAGGTCTTCGACCTTTACCCTGGAGAAGGGCGCGTAGCGGCCCAGGATCTCCTTCGCCGCTGCGGCTCCTTCGGGTTCGGTGTCGAGCAACAGGTCTCCGGAACCATCTTTGAGGACGCGCAGATCCGTCTGGATGCGTCCTTTCTGATTCAGGAGCGCCGCGTAGACACCTAGACGTTCCTCTTTCGGTACCCGGTTGGTCAGAATGGCGTCCAACAAGCCGGTCGGGTCCTTGCCGGTGAGGCGGAGGATCTCCTTGTAGGAGAAGTCCACCACGGCTGCGCCTTGTTTGAGCGCTGCGTACTCGGCGGTGGGATCTCCATAACGCCCGGGAACAGGATAGTCGAAAAAACGGGTATATTCGCCGGAGCCGTTCTCGGGCAGTTCCTGTGACGGAGAGGTGCGTGAATATTCCATACCATAATTGTAAGCCAGGAAACGCTATCAGGAGGTAGGACCGTGACAAGAGTCGTAATGATGGATATAGACGGGGCCTTGATGGACACAAACTACCTGCACGTCGAGGCCTGGGCTCGGGCGTTCGCGGGGCTTGGGGTCCATGCGCCTCGGGTCGAGATACACAAACAGGTCGGGCGGGGTTCGGAGCAGTTGATCCGCGAGTTCGTGGAAGATGAAAAGGCGGTCCATAGGGCGAGCGAGTTGCACACCGAGTTCTACGGTGAACTCCAAAAATACGGCTACCCGCTCCCCGGCGCCAGGGAGCTCATAGCGGACCTCTCAAACAAGGGCTACGAGCTCTGGTTCGTAACCAGCACCAAGCCCGAGGAATTGGAGAACCATCAGAAGCAGTTGGAGTCGGAGGGTAGGATCTCCGGCATCGTCCACTCCAGCGATGTCGAGAACTCCAAGCCGGCTCCCGACATCTTCGAGCTAACGCTAGAGAAAGCGAACACCTCTCCCGAAGAGACCATCGCGCTGGGAGATGCGATCTGGGACATCAAAGCGGCCAAAGCAGCCGGCATCCGGACGGTCTCCGCCCTCACCGGAGGAGCGTTTGACGAAGAGGACCTCAAGGACGCCGACGACATGGCCGTCTACAAGGATTGCTCCACGCTGCTCGGCTCGGACTTTCCAGAGTAGAAAGCACCTCTGGCGTCGGCATATACCCTGGACAGCGGAAGACTGGATTCTCCGGCCAGCCGGACCGCATCTCCGTATTCAGGGGCGGCGACGAAGTCCTCGCCGTCGATGCTCCCGACCTTTACCCTACAGGTTCCGTAGGGTAGCTCTACCTCGACGCTGCGGCGCTCGGCGACCGTGCGGCCGACGCCGCGATGCCGGACGCCGAGGGCTCCGGTTTCTTGCATCAGGAGACGGGCGAGTCGCTCCCGATCCGTATTGTTTACCAGGGCACATACTTTGTAGGCTCCGCGCCCGTGCTTCATGAAGATAGGCTCCAGCCAGGCATCCAGGGCGCCTGCCTCCAGCAGCTTTTCTGTCGTCGCTCCGAGGAGCTCTCCCGGCGCGTCGTCCACGTTTGCCTCCAGGAGATCCACTTCCCCGATGCTTCCTTCGACCTCTCCGACTACGGCCCGCAGCAGGTTCGGAACGCTCTCGAAGCGGGCTTTTCCGGCTCCGTAGCCAACCGCGCCGAGCGTCATCGGCGGGGCGGCTTCGGTAAAGCTCCCGCCAGTCAGGCTGCTCATGAGGGCCGCGCCGGTCGGGGTCGTCATCTCGCGCGGTTCTTCAACCCATCGTACCCGCGAACCCTTCAGGACCTCCAGTACCGCCGGGCCTGGAACCGGCAGGGGGCCATGGGCACTCCGTATGCTCCCGCTTCCCATCGGCAGCGGGCCGCAGCTCACCGAGTCAACCCCGAGCGACTCCAGCGCGAGGCAACTCCCCACCAGGTCCACTATGGAATCGGCCGCCCCGACTTCGTGGAAGGTGACCTCGTCCGGGGGACGACCGTGCACCGCTCCCTCGGCTACGGCGAGGAGCCGGAAAGCTTTCAAGGCTCTAGCTGCCGCACGCTTCTGGAGGCCGGCGCCTTCTATGATCTCCCGAATATCCCGGAAGGTGCGGTGAACGTGCTCCTCGGGAGCAGTTACCTCGACCTGGAGCGCGCGCGTGGCGCTGACCTCGGTGGGCGTTACTTTTAGCTCGAAGGGGATGCCCAGCTTTTCGAGGTTGCTGGTGATGTGGTTCGCGGGTGCGCCGGCTGAGATGAGGGCGGCGAGCGTCATGTCACCGGCCGCGCCGCCCACGGGTTGGAAGTGGAGGTGCTTCAGGCTCGGCTGCGCTATCCTTTACCCGCCTTGCGGACCACCACCAGGGTGACGGCGAGCACGACGGCGAGCACGACCATGGGAAGAGGGTCGCTCTTCACCGCGTCCGTGAGGGGTGCGGGATCCCGCTTTCTGCCCGCCTCGCTTGCCAGGTCGATCTGGCGGCGGAGGGAGGTCGTGAATCCTTGCTGTCTGGATTTGACGTTAGAGGTGAGCCGGTTCTTGAGGCCCTGGATGCGCAACCGCAGGTTATTCTTCACTTGGTTGCCAACGACTTTAGGGTCTACGTGGTTGCGGAGGTCCGTAACGTCCGGAGCCATGCGGTTCCGAATCTCGAACATCTCCCTCTCTATGCGCTCTGGTATCTCGCTCATCGTTTCAGCTGCCCCTTCAACCAGTTAACGTTCTGCTGCAGCGCCTGTATCGTGTGGCGGGGTTTGGGATCCAGGGTCCTCAAGCTCGCCGCTCCGGCGCCTGCCAGCACACCACCGATAATGAGCAGTATAACGGTGGTTATACCGGCCGCCGCCCACATCGGGAAGCCCGCCGCGCTCATTATGTACATCCCAGTCAGGAAAAACCACCAGAGGAAGAGGAGCATGAAGATCGCTCCCGTAACCAGCAGGCCAATCGCGATACCGGCCTTTTTGGCGACCGGCATCAACTCCGTCTTCGCTAACTCTACCTGTTTGTTCGCGAGTTCCTGAAACTGAGGGCGGAGGTCATCCACTATCTCCTTGATGCTCCGGTCCGAGGACTCGGGACCCTGCTGTAGATCCCGGGTAAACTCGGCGACTCGCTCTTGCTGCTCCGTCACCGCTGCTCCTTTCCGCCAACTGCAAACCGTAAACTTATAAACCACCTGACTAATTACCCAGGCAACGTCACCCGTAATCTACCGCTTCTACCCTTAGGTTTCACACGCTTTCGTATCCAAGATATCATAAAGCACGCTAACCCGTTCTCGTGATGTAAGATGGACTCCGATCGGAGAGCCTGAAGGCGGAGTCTACGCTGTGTGGAGGGATCGGGCGGCCCCGGATAGTGCGGGCCTATAACAACCATGGGTAGGCCCGTGAGGACTTTGCAGGTAGAGGAGGAGCTTTTTGAAACTTTACTCGGCGCTAGGCATTATCCTCGGCGACATCGTGGGTTTCGCGGGCGCCGGCGGTAAATCCGGGGCCATCCTCGATATTGCCACCGATCTCGTGGAGGAGGGTTTGAAGGTGCTGGTCGCCCCGACGACCAAGATGTTCCTGGGCGAAACGGAGAAGATAGGTCCCCTCGTGACCTCCGAGGACCTCGAAGAGCTGCGACGCCGGGTCGAGGATGCGTACAGTGGCGCGGGGGCCGTCGTCGCGGGTAGCGGTCTTTTATCCGGGGAACGCATCGGCGGGGTCGACCCGGCCTGGATCCCAACCCTCGCTACGCCCGCCGACGTGGTCCTCGTGGAGGCCGACGGGTCCCGCCGCCACCCGTTGAAAGGGACCGCCGACCACGAGCCTCTCTTGCCTGACGGTACCACGCTCGTCGTCGCCGTGGGCAGCATTCTGGCCCTTGGTACTCCGGTCGACGAAGAACACGTCCACCGCCCCGAGCTCTTCTCCGAACTCACCGGCATCGGCGCCGGCCACACCATCACCGCCGATGCCATAGCCCGCGCGATGGCCCAGGGCTCGCTCGGTCGCGTGCCCCCGGATATTCGCCGGGCCGCCCTCATAACCGGAGTATCACCCGGCCGTCTCATGTCCGACGCATCCGCCGTGGCCCACGAACTCTGGCACCTCGGCCTCAACAAAGTAGTTCTCACTTCCCTTCCACAAGAGTCTCCAGGACAGATCTGGATGTCCTGACGGACTAGGAGACCCTGCGGAGCCTTGACCTGATTCGTAGTCGCTGCTAGATTGGTTCATAGATGTATAACAACTGTACGCGCTAGGAGGCTGGGCTTTTGGCTCTCTTGATGGACGTGAACCCGAGTAGTGGGGTGCCGATCTACGTGCAGCTCGTGGAGCAAGTCCGGCACGCGGTAGAGGTGGGTAGTCTCGGGGCCGGAGACCGGCTGCCGACGGTACGTGCCCTTGCCGGGGATCTGGGTGTGGCGCCAAACACGGTCGTAAAGGCTTACGGTGAGCTACAGCGGGCGGGCTTCATAGAGAGCCGTCCCGGTGTTGGTACGGTGGTCGCGGCGGAGGCGGGTGGGCTGTCGCGTGAGCATCAGGTCGAGGCGTTGTACGAGAGGCTGGGACTGCTCGTACGCGACGCGGCCGGGCTCGGGGTCACCGAGGATGAGCTGTGGGAGCGCTTCGACGCTGAGTTCGAGCGGATCAGCCGCGGAGGCGGCTCCTGAAGTAGCGGATAGCTTGCAACCCCGGACTCCCCATCGCAAACTAGAGAAAACGTAAACAGGAGTTCGCATATGAGCGTTGCCCAGAAGTTCGAAGGTGTTGCGGAAGAAATTCGGGAGAGCCACGGAGAGCGGATCGTCGCGTTGCGGCGAGACATCCACCGGGAACCCGAGCTCGGGTTCGATACCGAGAAGACGGCGGAGAAAATCCTCGCCGCCCTCGACGGCCTGCCGCTTGAGATACAGACTGGCGTGGCCGGTAACGGAATCGTCGCCACCCTCCAGGGTGAGGGAGAGGGGCCGACGGTTGGCTTGAGGGCGGACATGGACGCCCTGCCGATCCACGAGCAGACAGGATTGCCGTTCGCCTCCGAGATCGACGGAAAGATGCACGCCTGTGGTCACGACGGGCATACCAGCATGCTCGTCGGGGCGGCGCACGCGCTCTCTGGGATGAGAGACAGGCTGCACGGCGCCGTGAAGTTCATCTTCCAGCCGGCCGAGGAAGGCGGGGGCGGTGGGAAGGTCATGGTCGATGAAGGTGTCGCGGAAGGAATCGACTCCATCTTCGCGTTGCACCTGTGGCCGGGGTTGCCGCTCGGGACGGCGTCGACGAAGGCTGGGCCGGTCATGGCCGCGGCCGACGCCTTCGAGATGGAGGTAAAGGGAAGTGGGGGCCACGGGGCGATGCCGCATCAGACGGCGGACGCCATCGTCATTGCCGCCCAGATCGTGACGGCGCTCCAGACCATCGTTTCCAGGGAGGCGAACCCCGTCGAGCCAGCAGTCCTGACGGTAGGGGAGATCGGGGCGGGCACGGCTTTCAACATCATCCCGGAGACCGCCAGGATAGCCGGCACGGCACGTACGATGAACCAGGGCCTCAGGGAGATGATACCGGAGCGGATCGAAGAGCTTGCCCGCGGTATCGCGCGGGGCATGCGTGGCGACATAGACCTGAATTACACTTTCTCCTACCCCGTCACCCGGAACGACCCAGAGGCAGCCAGCCTGGCCCTGAACGTCGCACGGGAGCTTCTCGGGGAGGACTCGGTCGTGGAGGCGCAGCATCCCTCGATGGCTGCCGAGGACTTCGCCTTCATGTTGGAGAAGGTGCCCGGCGCCTACGTCTGGCTCGGGGTTGGGGACGTGTCGGGGCTTCACACGCCCGAGTTCGCCTTCGACGAGGACGTCCTGCCTCGTGGGGCTGCTCTGCTCACCGCCCTCGCCCTGGAATCGTTGTCCGCATAGCGGCGCTTCGTTCGTTCTACGAGGGGTTGGTCAGGAGGTCGTAGGCTCCCGAGGTTCCGAGCGAGAAGAAGATTATGAGGATGATGGCCCCGAGCGGTATGAGGGTCGCGGCGGCGGCCTTCGGCCAGCTCTCGTTCAGGGCCTCTTTCATGGCGACGGTCGCGACGTAGGCGCCATAGGGGAGGGCGAGGAGTGGGGCGTAGGGGATCCAGAGTACAGCCCCTATGGCCGTGACGTAGCCTAGAGAACGAAAGGCCGGGCCGAATTTCTCCCTGGAAGGGGCGCCGTCGAGGATGGTCAGGACGAGCGCGGCGGTACCGGCGACGAAGAGCGGCGCGAGCACTATGGAGACGACGAGCCCGAGTAGAGGCGCGTAGAGCAGGGCGTAGGTGAACTCCCGCAGCAGGATCGCCTGCAGCAATGCCCCGAAGAGGAGATTCAGGTAGAAGATGACCGAGGCGAAGATAGCCGGTCGTACGAACCCGACGTCCGGGTCGAGTCTCTTGAAGAACCTGCCCGGCGAGAGCCACACTTCTCGCAAAATTCCCCGGAAGTTCTCCGGAGAGTGCTGTTCCCGGTATCCGCTTCTCCTGTACACCTAGAAGCCTCTCACGGGCTTCCAAACAGGGCAGGGGGTCTCACGGTCCTACTCGGCCGTAGACGTCTTCCAGACGGACGATGTCGTCCTCGTGGAACTCCCCGAAGGAGATCTCCAGTACGCGCACCCGCTCTTCTCCGGCGGCGGAGAGGCGGTGGACCGTCTCGCGGGGAAGGAAGAGCTCATCCCCGGGCTCCGGATAGAGAATGTCTTCCCCGAGCTCGACTTTCGCCCCCGGGTCCAGGACGACCCACAGTTCGTCACGCTGGTGGTGGTATTGGCGGGAGAGGACGCCATCCGGCGCTACCGTGATGATCTTGACCGTGCACGGGAGGTTGTGGGTGTACTGGTCAAATCTTCCCCAAGGCTTATCTACTTTTACGGAAGGCGGCCTGTAATCCACTTTGATCTCTCCTCTTACGTCGGTATCCTAGTTTAGAACATCCATCCGTCCCGGACTACGCTGAGGGGTTCGGATTGCCTTCGAAGGCTCATCTCCGTTCAACACTAAACCGGATAAACTCTTTTGAAAGCCTCCGGATAATCCAACACCAGCCCGTCGGCGTCAACCGGAAGGTCCGCCATGAATCCAGGGGTCCGCACCGTGCTCCAGACAACTGTATCGCTGAAGTACACGCTCCACTTTCGTCCGCAAAGGTTCGCCGCCGACTCCGACCATCGTCCCCTCGGCGATGACCGGCTCATCGTTTATCGTGAGGTGGAGAAGTTCGAGACCGGCTTCTTCCCAAGGTTCCCACAGCACGCCGCGTCCCGGGTTTCCGGAGGCCAACTCTTCTCTCAGCCGAAGATGCCGGCCAGGAGACAGGGCGTGCCCAGCATGAATGACATAAAGAAGGTGATGGCGAAGAACACGTTTTCTCCAGAGACGTAGGAGTAGACGCGGCGGTAGTGGGCCATGAGCAGGGCCGAAGGCACCGCGATGCCCGTCATCAGGACGGCGGTCACCCGGAGGGCGTTCAGGATGCCCATCTGGAGGGTAACGCCTTTGGAGTTGAGCAACAGGAGCCCGAACCAATCCACCGAGAGCATCACGACGGTACTGAAGAGGATCAGGAGCGCAAGGAATATGGGGCGTGAGAAGAGCGGCCCTCGGATAGGAGCATCGAGCGTGTCGTCTCCATCGTCGAAGAGCGCCCTCGGTGGACGACGCAGGGCTTTCAGGAGGTCTTCGGCCGGTTTCATGGGACGCTCATGTTACCTTAGCAGCCCATGAAATGCTGCCCGGACGGTTTTCAGGAGCGGACGAATCCACCCTCGGAGTGGATGACCTGGCCGGAGATCCAGGCCGCCTCCTCGCCCGCCAGGAAAGCCACGAGCCGCGCAACGTCCTCGGGTTCCCCGATCCTTCCGGCTGGGAACTTTGCAAGGAGATCTTGCCGTACTTCCCCGGACATCCATCCCGTGTCGGTTGGTCCGGGATTGACCGCGTTTACCGTTATTCCCTTGCGCCCAACCTCCGCCGCGAGTGTCCGGGTGAACGCCTCTATAGCTCCTTTTGTGGCTATGTAAGCCAGCTCTCCGGGCATAGGTCCGAGAGACTGGCCGGAACTGAAGTTGATGATCCTCCCGCCGGAGGCTCCCCCGGAACCGCTGGTGAAGCGCCGGGCGAACCCCACGGAGAGCAGCGCCGTCGCCCGCAGGTTTACCGCGTAGTGGGCGTCGAGGGTGGTGGCGTCGAGTTTCTCGAAGCCGTCGCGGGTGGAATAGGCGGCATTGTTGACGAGTATGGAGAGCGGGCCGAGCCTTCCGGTTGCTTCGTCGAGGAGCTGCTCGGGGGATTCCGGCAGGGAGAGATCCAACGCCAGGCTCTCCGCCCGGACCCCGGCGGCGCGGAGCTCGGTAACGAGCGCCTCCGGACCGTCTTCGTCGGCCCCCCAGGGCATCTCTTCGTCGTAGTCTTTCCAGTAGGTGAAGAAGACATCCGCGCCACGCACGGCAAGCTCCCGGCAGACTGCCGCCCCGATGCCCTCCCGTCGGCCCGCCCCGGTTACGAGCGCCACCTTGTCGTCCAGTGTTGGCTCTTTCAGCTCCAGCCTCCCGCTCGACCTGAGAAAGTCAGATTCTAGCCGGTGGGGGCGGGACTTTCTTTCGTGGGATGGCCCACGGCTTCGTGCAGGGCGTTCAGGGACGTGTCCGGGCCCATGCCGGAGGCGCGAAGTAGGTCTACGGCGGTGGACCTGACCTGGCCGACGAGCATGCTGGTCTCCAGGTCGCTGCTCTCCCGGAGCGTGGCGGTCGCGCCGTCGGCGGCTTCGAGGGCGAACCTGCGGGTATCCACGGGATGTTCCGGGTCTTCGAGGTAGGCGGCGAGCGCCCCGACCGACTGCGAGAGTTCCAGTATGGTGTCGGGGAGGTGCTCCGGTGGAGTCCTGCCTTCTCTCACGATGGTGACTGCGGCGCGGGCCAGAACCCGGACGTTTCGGACGGCGAGGTCCAACTGATCCGCCGCGTTGGCGTACAGGCCCAGTTCACCGAGCGCCCTCCTCCTCGGGGGGTGGAGACGCGTGGACCCGTAACTGGCGTCCAGCGCTTCCTTGAGGCCCGTCACCCGCGCATCCAGCTCGCGGGCCCGGCGCAAAGTTTCCTCCGCCGCCACGAGGTCGGCGGAGCGGAGCGCCCCGGCCGTCTCCTGCAGCACGGCCCTCATCTCCTCGAAGATCGGACGGGCCGCGCGGGCCACCGTTCGCCTGGGGTTGTTCGGGGAGACCGCCCGGATCGCGAGGGCGGCGGCGCTGCCGATCAGGGCATCCAGGAAGCGGTCCGGTGAGAGACCGGAGCTTGGCGGGGCCAGCGTGATCAGCAACAGCGCGGAGATTGCCGCCTCGTTTACCAGCAGTGTCTTTCCGCTGAATAGTATCGCCACAGCCGTCGCCAGCGCCACCACGACCCCGACCTGTAGCGCTCCCGCTCCCGTGGCCGACAGAAGTAGGTCCGCCACCGCGAGTCCGAAGGCGACCCCGATGATCAACTCGACCGCCTGGCGTCCCTCTTTACCAGCCGCCGCCCCCAGAGAGATGATCGCCGCTATGGCCGCGAACGCCGGACTCTGGTGCCCGAGCAACGCGGACGCCAGCCACCACGCCCCTCCGGCCGCCACCGCCTTCTGGACGATGTGACCTCCTCCGGTCTGCAGGCGCGCGAGCGCTACCAACAACTGGTGGCGAATCCGCCGACGAAACACCGGAACCTTATCCCTTATCTTCATACCTGCCAACACGTTTGTTCCCACAGCAGATCACCTCCTCTATCTCGATACGTTTGCTGAAACTCGACGCGCTTGGCGCAACTATGTGCACCGAGCATATAAACTCACACTAACACGGCGTTTGTTATGGGCAAGGGGTTTTCCGGGGGTTCGAGGCAAGTGTTACCGAACTGTTATTCTTACCCGCCGCGCCGGGGATTGGCGTCCAGGACCATCTCCGTCTCGTGGACCTTGTGTCCGTAGAGCGCCTCCTCGAACTCCCCGGTTTCACGGAAGCCGCGGGATTCGTAGAAGAGGCGGGCCTTCGTGTTCTCGCGCGCGACCCGCAGGACGAACCTCTCCGCCGAGGGGAACCTGCCGATGCCGGTCTCGAGCAGCCGGCTCCCGATGCCGAGGCCCTGCGCTTCCGGCAGTACGTAGAGGGCCCCGAGGAATACCTCCGACCGCGAGATACGGTTCAAGTTCGCAAACCCGAGGACCTTCGTGTCCACGGCCGCAACCAGGAAGACGCCTGACTCCATCCTCCGCGAGAGCGAGGTGTCGGAGTACGCGTGGTCCAGGAACTTCCTCTGCACGCTCTCCGGGATGACGTTCTTGTAGGTATTGGACCACGTCTGGCGGGCCACCTCTCGCACGTCGCCGATGTCCGCCGGCTTCATGTCCCGGATCTCCACTGCTCTATCCTTCCGGGCGTTCGTGGAAAAGTCTTTCGGAATATTCTTCGATCAGGGACCGATGCACGAGCTTCGAGCGCCAGCGGTCGGGGATCGCTCTCTCGCCGTGAAAGGCGCCCGCAAGCTGACCGTGGACGGCGCCGGTCGTGTCGGTGTCGTGACCGAGGTTGACGGCCAGTAGAACCCCCTCCTCGAACGAACCGCTGTTGTGGAAAGCCCAGAGCGCCGCTTCCAGCGACCGGACGACGTAACCGGAACCCTGTATCTCGGGTGGGTCTCTACGCTTGAAAGAGCCCGCCGCCACCTCGTCTATCTCCGGTGAGAGTGGGTTCTCCTCCCAGTATCCGGGTATCGGACTGTATCTCTCGGAGAGTAGCTCCTCTTTGCCGGCGCCGTTTACAGCACCCTGGATCAGGGCACCAAAGTACCGGCACGCGTCGATTGCGTTCGCCGCCCCGTGGGTCGTCCGCGAGCTCTCAGCCGATAGCTCGATCGCCTTTCGCGCGTCCCCGGCGTAGAAGAGCGGGATGGGCGCGAGGCGCATGATCGAACCATTGCCCGATCTCTCCGGCTCTTCCAGACCACAATAAGGCTCGCCGGACGCCTCGAAACGCAGGAGCGCCTCCCTGGTGGTGCCGCCCATGCCGAAGCACTCGCCCGTGCTGCTCAGGTACCCGTCCCGGAACCACCTCACGTAGCGCGAGAGCTGGTCGACGGGATCGAACCCGCCACGCTCGATCAGGCTCTCCGCCAGACACAGCGCCATCGAGGTGTCGTCCGTCCAGTAACCGGCACCGAGACCGTGGGTGCCACCGCCGGTCATCTCTCTGATCGGCCGGAACCATCCCGGCGGCAGACCCTCGACGGGAGCCCCGAGAGCGTCCCCAACCGCCAGCCCGAGAAGGGAGCCGCGGCAACGTCCGAGTGTACTAGCAGGAGCCATCTTACAAATACCCCGACAGGATGTTAATCCATCACGCCCACCCTGGAAAGTTCCGTCACGAAACAAGCGGGCGCGTGTTCGGGCTCGTGTGAACCGTTCCGCAGAATCTTCTTTATAGGATGGGGGGGTATGTTAATATTGAGTTCCGAGAGATGACGGAAGGATTCCAGGAGATGAGTGTGGAGCGAGTCGGCGAAGAGATCACACTTCCCATCACGGGCATGAGTTGCGCTTCTTGCGTGAACCGGGTCGAAAAGGCCCTAACGAAGACCGAGGGTGTTCTCGGGGCGAGCGTCAATCTAGCCTCCGAGAAGGCCAGAATCGAGTACGACCCGGCCGTTTGTGAACCGAAGGACCTGGTGGACATCGTGCGGGACGCAGGTTACGAGGCGGAGGTCACGCGGACGAGCTTCGGCGTCACGGGTATGAGTTGCGCTAGTTGTGTAGGACGGGTGGAGAAGGCGCTCCGCAAGGCTCCGGGTGTGGTGGATGTCGGCGTGAACCTGGCGGCCGAGAAGGCTACCGTAGACTATTTGCCGGGCGCGTCCGGTACGGAGGACTTCGAGAGGATCGTCGAGGGCGCCGGGTACGGCGTGGTCCGGGAGGAGGAAGAGTCCGAAGGCTCCGGGGACGCGCGCGAGGAGGAGCACAAGAGGTTACGCGACAACTTCCTCGTCGCTGCGGCGCTGACCTTGCTCGTCCTGATCGGGAGTATCCTGCACATGCTCGGCTTCGCGCCGCCCGTGCCGGAGAGGTGGCTCAACTTCGTCCTGCTCGCGCTGGCCACACCGGTTCAGTTCTGGGCCGGGTGGAGGTTCTACCGGGGAGCCTGGGGCGCCCTCAAGCACGGCCAGGCCAACATGAACACGCTCGTAGTGGTCGGCACGAGCGCCGCCTACCTCTACAGCGCGGTGGCGACCTTCGCGCCGGGACTATTCGCCGGGCGGGCCGACGTTTACTTCGACACGTCTTCCCTCATCATTACCCTGATACTGCTCGGCAGGCTGCTCGAAGCCAGGGCCAGGGGACGGACCAACGAGGCCATAAAGAAGCTCGCCGGATTGCAGGCCAAAACCGCCCGCGTCGTCCGGGATGAGGAAGAGATGGATGTTCCCGTCGAGGAGGTCGTGGCCGGGGACGTGGTCGTGGTCCGGCCCGGCGAGAAGGTGCCGGTGGACGGCGTGGTCGTCTCCGGTGAGTCTGCGGTTGATGAGGCCATGATCTCCGGCGAGTCCATCCCCGTGACCAAGCGGGAGAGCGACGAGGTCATCGGTGCGACCGTCAACAAGACGGGTTCTTTCCGCTTTATGGTGACGCGGGTCGGCAAGGATACGGCGCTCGCCCGGATCATGAAGATGGTCGATGAAGCACAGAGCACGAAAGCCCCGATACAACGGCTGGCGGATAGGATCAGCGGCGTTTTCGTGCCAATCGTCATGGCGCTCGCGGTCGTTACGTTCCTCGTGTGGCTCGTCTTCGGACCGGCTCCGGCGTTTACGTTTGCGCTTTTGAACTTCGTGGCGGTGCTCATCATCGCCTGCCCGTGCGCGATGGGGTTGGCGACGCCGACCTCGATCATGGTCGGCACCGGACGCGGGGCAGAGCGCGGCATCCTTATAAAAGGCGGAGAAGCCCTCGAAGGCGCCCACGCCATCGACACCGTCGTCCTCGACAAGACCGGCACCCTCACCCGAGGCGAGCCGCGCCTGACGGATGTGATCCCCGCAAACGGCTTCCCCGAAGATGACCTGCTCGCGCTGGCCGCGGCCGCCGAGCGAAACAGCGAGCATCCTTTGGGCGAAGCCATCGTGAACGGCGCACGGGAGCGTTCTCTAGCTTTGGCCGACCCGGAAGCCTTCGACGCACCGACCGGACGCGGCGTCCGGGCGACCGTCTCGGGGAGGGAAGTCCTCGTCGGGAGCCGCAAACTGATGGATGAGTCTGGCGTACTCGAAGACGGTCTCGCTCCTCGCTTCGAGGAACTTAGCGCCGCCGGGAAGACCCCTGTATTTGTCGCCGTGGACGGGAAGCCGGCAGGGCTCGTCGCGGTGGCCGACGTGGTGCGCGAGGAGTCGAGGGAGGCAATAGGGCGGCTGCACGAGATGGGTGTGGAGGTCGCCATGATCACCGGCGACAACCGCCGCACGGCCGAAGCGATAGCCCGCCAGCTCGGCATAGACCGCGTCCTTGCCGAAGTTCTGCCCCAGGACAAGGCGGATGAGGTCAAGCGTTTGCAGGGTGAAGGCAAGAAGGTCGCGATGGTCGGGGACGGCATAAACGACGCCCCGGCCCTCGCCCAGGCCGACGTCGGGATAGCAATCGGCACCGGCGCCGACGTGGCGATGGAGGCGGCGGACCTGACCCTCATCTCCGGCGACGTACGCGGCGTGGCGCGGGCCATAAGCCTCTCGCGGGCGACCATCCGAAACATCCGGCAGAACCTCTTCTGGGCGTTCGCCTACAACGTCGTCCTGATCCCGGTGGCCGCCGGCATCCTCTACCCGTTCTTCTCCGGTGGTACCGTCCCGGAGGCCCTCACGCCCGTCCTCGGGCAGTACGGCTTCTTGAATCCGGTCCTCGCGGCGGCGGCGATGGCACTCTCGTCGGTGACCGTTGTATCGAACTCGCTCAGGCTCAAGCGGGCGAAGATAGGCTGAGGTGGCTGTAGAATGAACCGGGAAAGCCGGGAAGAACACGAGTCCCTCACGGAGGCGCCTTTGCACGGGTACATAAAAGCGGACCACAAAGACAAGCTCGCCAACCGCCTGAAGCGGATAGAGGGGCAGGTGCGGGGAGTAGAGAGGATGGTCGAGCGGGAAGACTACTGCGTCGACGTGCTCACCCAGATCTCCAGCATCATCGCCGCCGCCGAGAGGGTAGCCTCGATCCTGCTCCGGGACCACATAGAGCACTGCGTCCGCGAGTCCATAGAAAGCGGCGAGGACTCCGATGAGAAGCTCGACGAAGTAACGAAAGCCATAGAACGTTTCCTGAAGCTCGAAAGGAGCTAACGAGATGATCGAGAAGAAGTTCACCGTACCGGACATGAGTTGTGCCCACTGCAAGGCCGCCATAGAGGAATCGCTCGGCGAGCTCTCCGGGGTCGGAAGCGCCAACGCCGACCCGGACTCCAAGCAGGTCGAGGTCTCCTACGACGAGGGCCAGGTCTCCACGGAACAGATAAAAGGCGCCATCGAAGAAGCTGGCTACACCGTAGCCGCCTGACGGAGAGACCTCGCGGAGGTTGTCCGGACGACGAAAGAGAGCCCTTTGACGCTCGCACCGCCAAAGCTGCCGCCCGGTCCCGAAGGCCGCTACCTGTTCGGCAACCTCCTCGACTACTCGCGGGACCCTTTGGGCTTCCTGTCCCGCTGCGCCCGGGAGTACGGCGACGTGGTGCGGCTGCAATTTCCTGGCCCGCCAGCCTACCTGCTCACGAACCCCGACCACATCGAGCAGGTGCTGGTCGGGAACAACCGCAACTTCATCAAGGACCGTGTAACCCGTGGCGAGCTGAGCATCCTGGGTAACGGTCTACTAACCAGCGACGGCGCTTTCTGGCGCCGCCAGCGCCGCCTCGCCCAGCCCGCCTTCCACCGCGAACGCGTCGAAGCCTACGCCGGAACGATGGTCTCCTACACCGGACGGATGCTGGAGGGTTGGAAGGACGGCGAGACCCGCGACGTCCACCACGAGATGATGCGCCTGACGCTGGAGATCGTGGCGAAGACCCTCGTGGACGCCGACATAGCTGGAGAGGCGGAAGGCGTCGGAAGAGCCCTCGGCGACGTAATGGCCCACTTCTCCGACCAGGGGAGCGGCGTTTTCTTGCGGATGCTGCCGGACAGCGTCCCAACCCCCTCGAACCTCCGCTTCCGCCGGGCGCGGAAGCAGCTCGAAGGGTTTATCTACGCCATCATAGACGAGCGCCGCCGGAGCGGCCGGGATACCGGCGACCTGCTCTCCATGCTGCTCCACGCCCGGGACGAGGATGGAAGCTGTATGAGCGACGAGTAGCTCTGCGACGAGGTCATGACCGTCATCATGGCCGGGCATGAGACCACGGCTCTCACCCTATCCTGGACCTTCTACCTGCTCTCCGAGCATCCCGAGGTAGAGATGAAGCTCGCCGCCGAACTGGAAGAAGCCCTGGGTGGACGGACGCCAACGGTGGAAGACCTCCCGAAGCTGGGCTACACCGACGCGATCATAAAAGAGTCCATGCGCCTCTACCCACCGGCCTGGGGCGTCGGCCGGGAGGCTCTGGAGGATTGTGAAGTCGGAGGCTATCACGTGCCCGCCAAGGCCCAGCTCTATATAAGCCAGTACGTGGTGCACCGTCTCCCTCGCCATTTCGAGGACCCGGAGGCCTTTGACCCGGACCGCTGGAATGATGGCCTGGAGAAGCGGCTCCCCAAGTACGCCTACTTCCCATTTGGTGGAGGACCACGCCTGTGCATCGGGCAGCCCTTCGCGAAGATGGAGGCCGCCCTGCTGCTGGCAACCGTCGCCCGGAACTTCAAGCTCGAACTGATCCCCGGACAGCGCGTTGCGCCCCAACCTTCCATCACCCTGCGCCCGAAAGAGGGAATAAAGATGAGGCTCAAAGCCCGCTGACCACAAACTCTATCCGTCTGGACACATAGGGGGTAGGGGTATACACTGGACTGGGCTTGTCCGGCTGGAGAAGCTGTCGGCGGCAGGCGTAAAAGGAGGCTCCGGAATGAGGGCGGCCGTGGGACAGCGATAAGACCATCGTAAGGTTAGAGAGAATTGGAGGGCATGGTCATGAGCGCATTGCAGCAGTACGCGGTGCTGTTGGGGATGGTCGTCGGCGTCGTGGGGTTCGTCTTGAGCGTCTACGGCATCGCCCGGTCGCTCGGCAAGACGCGTAAGGAGCCGGGCAAGGATGTTCCGGCTACCTCCGGTAAGCTCTCCAGGGACCCCGTATGGGCCCGGTACCATGCACGTTACTACGGGTACGCGCTGTTGTTTCTGGCCTTCGACATGGAGATGGCCTACATGTACCCGTGGGCGGTCGTCTACCGGGAGCTCGGTTTGAAGGCTCTGCTCGACATGGGCGTCTTTCTGACGATCCTCTACCTGGGACTCCTGTATGGCTGGAGCCAGGGTGCTTTCAGGAGACAGAGGTGATCTCCGGTGCGCGACAGGCGGAGCCAAACTGGTTCCACAGGATGGTCGCGCGGGCGATGGCCCGCCGGTTGAACGCGTTCGTCGTTCCCGGACCGGACGTTGCGCGGGCCCTCGGCCTCGATATTGAGGCAGCCGGGCTCCAGGTAGTGGATACGCCGCGACACGCGAGCGTGTTGTTGCTCGTCGGAGAGCTGCCGGAAGGGCTCCGTGAGGCGGCGGCGGTCGCCTACGCGCAGATGCCGCGCCCGCGGGCTGTGTTTGCCACAGGTACTGCGGACGTGTCCCCGCTTCCCGAACCGGACGTGTCTGTGGCCCTGGATCAGGCTTCGCTAGCCACTGGCATCCAAGAGCTCCGTCGCGCATTCGCCGAAGGCGCCTTCGCCCCCGAAATAGAGGATTTCGAGGCCGCAGTGGTCCAGGAAGACGAAGAGGACGAAGAGGAAATGGACCACGGTCATATGCACCATGATCACGGTGGAGAAGGGCAAGAAGAAGAATCGGAGGAAGACCAGGAAGATGAGCCTGAAGAAGAGGAATCCGGAGAGAAAGAGATAGGCGAAGACCAGCTCGAGAACTTCATGTCCATGATCGAGATGACCGAGGGTATGCCGGCGAGCGGGGACGGCCTGATCATGGAGTGGGTGCCCGCCCCGTACGGACCGCTGTTTCCAGGACTCCCTGGCGGCCTCTCCCTCACCTTCACGCTCGACGGTGACACGGTCGCCGGGACTGAGGTGGAGCCGGGGATAGAAGGTCACATACCGGTGGAGATACTTCACGGCCCGGTCGCGAGCATCGCCGAACGAGCCGCGAAGCTCGACCCACTCACGCCTGTTGTCTACCGATGGCTCGCCTGTCGGGCTGTCGAGGACGCCTCCGGAGCACAGATCAGTGACGAGGAAGCCCTGTCTAGAGTAGGCGCCCTGGAGCGCGAGCGCGCGGCGAGCCACCTCGGCTGGGCCGCGAGTTTCGGGTTCTTGATCGGTGACGGGTCTCTCTCCCAACGGGCGGCCTGGTTGCAACTGGCGCTTCTCCAGGTGACGAACATCGACGAGGTCGGTCTCATAAAGGACGAGGTGGAGGATTTCGTCCGCAAAGCGCTTCGGACGCCGTTTCTCGGGAGCAAACTCGGTGGTATCGGGACGCCGGAAGATGGTCCGGAAGACGCGGCCGGTCCGGTGGCGCGGGCCGCCGGGTCCGAGAAAGATTCGCGCTCGGAGGACCCAACATATCGGAACCTCGGGTTTTATCCTATAGTTCGGGACGGCAACGACGCCCTCGCCCGTTTCCGGCTCCGGCTGGAGGAGATCGCGCAGAGCCTGGATCTCGTGCTCGGAGCGGGTGCTATTGCGAGCACGGACTCACCGGCGGGGGAAGCTTCTTCCGGTACGGGTACGTCTACGGTAGAGACCCCGCGTGGTACGGCGACGCTGGACGTAACCCTGGAAGACGGGAAGGTAATAAGTGCGGAGCTTGACGCTCCGTCTACGCGTAATGCTCGGTTGGTCGAGGGCGTGACGGTGAGCAGGGAAGTTGCCGACGCGCTGGTCGGTGTCGGGTCGCTGGATCTCTCGCCCTGGGAAATGTCTCGGTGACGACGGCGATAGTCATACTGGTGTTGCTCGCGGGGGCTTACGTGGTCGCCGTGCTCGAAGGGTGGGCGACAAACGGGCGTCTCCGGCCGGCGGGTCCGGCGCTGGACGCCGTGGCGTTGCTGGGGCGGGAGTCGGTCGTTACCCGAAGCTCGGACAGGATCTTCTTCGAGGTCGGGCCGGTACTGCTATTGATCTCAGCACTGCTCGCCGCCGCCGTACTGCCCCTGTCGCCGGGGCTCGTAGTCACGGATCTCGCTACAGGTGCGCTCTTCGTGAACATGGCGCTAGCCTTCGTGATGGTGGCGCTGGTGATGGCCGGATGGGGCCCGGACGGAGTCTACGCGATGGTCGGCGGCTGGCGTTTCCTGGGACAGCTCGTAGGCTACTCCATGCTCATCGTGATGCCGCTGACGGCGGTCGCGATGCGGGCCGAGTCTCTCTTTACAATCCGGATCGTGGAGTCGCAAGGGGCTTTGTGGAACGTCATCTTCCAACCCTTAGGATTCGTGTTGTTCTTCCTGGCGGCGCTGGCGGTGTGCTTCCTGCCGCCTTTCGACCTGCCGACGGCGCCGGGCGAGCTTGCAGGCGGGGTGATGGCCGAGTACACGGGGGCGCGGTTGGCGATCATGCGCCTGGCCCGGATGGTGCTCGTCGTGACGCTTGCGGTGACGGTGACGGTCTTCTACCTGGGCGGCTGGATCGGGCCTGTGCTGCCGCCGTGGGCATGGACGTTGGGCAAGTCGCTCCTCGTCGCGGCTGTGATGCTCTTCGCCGGACGCTACGTCCCCCGGATACGCGAGGAGCACTTCCTACAGTGGTTCTGGAAGTTCGGCATCCCGCTCGCCCTGGTCAATATCCTCTACGTCGGAATAGTTCTACTGGTGGTGGATAAGTGATGCTCCAGACGATCTTCGTAGGTTTGTTCGGGATAGCCGCCATCTGGTTTGGCGTCGTGGTCTTTACCACCTCCTCGATGGTCCGCTCGGCACTGGCGCTCCTGTTTTCGCAGGTTGCCATCGGCGCGATGTTTCTCGCGATGCAGAGTGAGTTCCTCGGGGTCTTGCAGATCATGATGATGGCCACCGAGATGTCCATCATGGCGATTTTCATGGTGATGTACATGATGGACCCGGGCGGCCTTATGGGAATGGACATGACGCACCAGAAGCGGATATCGCAAGCCGTCGGCGTCCTCGGGGCACTCCTGGTAATCGGCCTGGTCTTCCTGGTCGGCTGGGGGCCTATCGCGGGTAGCGTCTCTCCGGGCCGGCAGGTACACGACCTCGGGATCGAGCTGATGGAACGCTCGATGCTCATCTTCGAGACGGCGGGCATCACCATCCTGACGGCTATGATCGCCACCATCGCTGTGGCCCTGGAGAGGAGACGATAGTGGCTACGCTCATCGTCGCGCTAATTATCGGGGCAATACTCTTCGGTGTCGGGCTCTACGGCTCGCTCTCCCAGACGAACCTGGTCATGATCATGATGGGCGTCGAACTGATGCTCGGCGGGGCCGCCGTCAACCTGGTCGCCTTCTGGCGCTTCCTGCACCCCGAAGCCTACTCCGGCCAGGTGTTCGTCCTGATAGTAATGACCGTCATGGCCCTTGAGATGGCCGTCGGCTTCGGCGTCGGCACCGCCCGCTTCCGCTACAAGGGCTCGGTCGAGATGGAAGAAGCGAGGGACCTGAAAGGATGACCTTCGTCGCGCCCACAATACTCGGACCACTGGCGGCGGTGGTAGCGATACTGCTGATCCGGCGCGCAGCACCGGCGCTCGCCCTGCTAGGCGTCGCTGCCGCGCTGATCGGCGCGGTAGTCACCCTCGTCGGCGTCGCCGGTGGCGCGCGCTACGCGGCGACGTTGCCGGGTCTGCCGGACTTCCCCCTACGCCTCACCGCCACTCCCCTGACGGCTGTGCTCGCCACCATCGTCGCGGTGGTGGGCGTGTTCGTGATGGTCTACGCCGTGGGCTACATGAAGGAAGAAGGCGGCAAGGTCCGCTTCTTCGCCCAGATGTCCTTTTTCGTCGCCGCGATGGAGATGCTGGTATTTGCCGGTGACTGGGTGTTGCTGCTCGCGGCGTGGGAGATTATCGGGCTGGCCTCATACATG
>JBBPZT010000094.1:0-6756 GCA_038198625.1 Rubrobacterales bacterium | reverse complement strand
TTCGGGAGCCTGCGTCTGGCCACCCTGCTCTTCATCACCCTGCCGATGGCGCTGGTGGGCGGCGTGCTCGCCGTGTGGCTGGGAGACGGCATACTCTCGCTCGGATCGCTGATCGGCTTCCTGACCGTGTTCGGCATCGCGGCGCGAAACGGGATACTCATGATCAGCCACTTCCAGCACCTCGAACGCGAAGAAGACGAGGAGTTCGGGCCCGCGCTCGTCCTGCGCGGTGCGAAGGAGCGGCTCGCCCCGATCCTGATGACCGCCTCGGCGACCGGTCTGGCCCTCGTGCCGCTGGCGATAGCCGGTAGCATCCCCGGCCACGAGATAGAGCATCCGATGGTGATAGTCATCCTGGGCGGCCTCGTCACCTCGACGCTGCTAAACCTGTTCATCCTGCCCTCCCTGTACCTGCGCTTCGGCAAGCGCCGGAGAGAGCAGCTCACATGACGGGAAGGGCGAAGTGTATTGAGCGCATTGCGGGAAAGAGGAGTCTAAAATGCGCAACCTTCGTGTCGCCGTCCTTGTCTCTCTGTTGGTAGTGCTCGCGGCTGCGTGCGGTACACAGAGCACGGGCCAGGGCGCAGGCGGCACCAACAGCGGGACCACGCAAGCCGAGAAACCCCTGACCGGGAGTGCTGAGGACTTCGGGCGCGCCAGGTTCGACGATCCCACGCGCATCGACAACAAGTGGTTCCCCTTGACGCCTGGGACGCGGTTCATCTACGAGGGCTCCTCCATCGTGGACGATGGGCTTCGCGAAGAGCACAGCATCGTGGTCAACGTCACCGACCTGACCAAGGTGATCGACGGCGTGCGGACCCTGGTCGTCTACGATGAGGACTACCACGCGGGACAGTTGCTCGAGCCGGAGGTCCCCTTTCATGCGCAGGACAATGCCGGGAACGTGTGGTACTTCGGCGAGTACCGCGAGGACTACGAAGACGGTGAGCTGGAAGAGCCCCGTGCCTGGGTCCCGGATCAAAAAGGCGCCAGAGCTGGGATCTCCATGCCGGCAAACCCGCGGAAGGACGCACCCGGTTACGCACAGGGCTTTGCTCCTCCTCCGGTCAACTGGGTCGACCGCGCCAGGGTCTACAAGATGGACCAGAAGACCTGCGTTCCCGTTGGCTGCTACGAGAACACCTTGATAAACGAGGAGTTCGAGCGGAGCAAGCCGGGCTCCTACCAGCTCAAGGACTACGCGCCGGGTGTCGGCAGCGTCCGGGTCGGATGGAGAGGCACGAAAGAAGAAGAGAAAGAGACGCTGGAACTGGTGGAATACAAGCGTCTCAGCCCAGAGGCTCTGGCGAAGGTCAGAAAGACGGCGATGGCGCTGGATCGGCGTGGCTACGATCCAGGCCAGGTTGGAGACTTCTGGCGTTACACCAGGGAGGTATATAGTCACACTCAACCGGCGAAGCACACGCTCACGGCGTCACAGTAGTGAGGCGATCACGAGCATTGCGCGGCCGTTGAGAACCGCTACGGTTAGAGCCACATCCCGCGGCTTCTCGCCACCTCGAGCGCCTGGACTATGGCCCTGGCCTTATTGCGGCTCTCCTCGTACTCCAACTCGGGAACGGAATCGGCGACGACGCCGCCACCGGCTTGGAAGTAGGCGACGCCGTCCTTGAGCAGGGCGGTTCGGAGAGTTATGCAAGTGTCCAGGCGTCCGTCGACGCCGTAGTATCCCATCGCCCCAGCGTAGGGACCGCGGCGGGTTGGCTCCAGCTCGTCGATGATCTCCATCGCCCGGACCTTCGGAGCACCCGAGACGGTCCCGGCCGGGAAGGCGGCGGCCAGGGCGTCCAGGGCAGTGAGGTCTTCTCTCAAGTTTCCCTCCACGGTCGAGACGATATGCATTACGTGCGAATAGCGTTCGACCTCCATAAAGCTCGCAAGCTCGACGGAGCCGATTTCGCTGACTCGTCCGAGGTCGTTGCGTCCCAGGTCCACGAGCATCACATGCTCGGCCCGCTCCTTCTCGTCGGCCAGAAGCTCCGCCGCAAGCGCCAGATCCTCTTCACCGCTCGCGCCTCGGCGACGGGTCCCGGCGACGGGACGGGTCATCACCCGGCTTCCCTCGACCTGTACCAGCGGCTCTGGAGAAGCCCCGACCAGCGAGAGATCCCCGAGCTTGAGGTACGTCATGTACGGCGACGGGTTCACGGTGCGCAGACCCCGGTAGAGGAGCAGCGGGTCCAGGTCGCCGACCTCGGCCCGGAAGCGCTGGGAAGGTACGATCTGGAACGCGTCCCCCGCCCGGATGTACTCTATCGCCCGCTCCACGGCCTCCGCGTAACCTCCCTCGGTGAAGTTCGAGGAGATATCCGCGCCCGCCGGGCCACCGTCCGAGAGCGCCCGATTCCGGATCGGGGCCGCGAGCCTCTCCGAGACCCTTCGTACGTCGTCAGCCGCCCGTCGGTAGGCGGCGGCGAAACCCTCGCCCTCCACGTCGCGCAACTCTCCAGCATCAACCAGCGCGATGACCAGCACCTTGTGCCGGAGATGGTCGAAGACGACCAGCGTGTCGGTGATGGCGAAATACGCCTCCGGCACGCCCAGCTCGTCCGGGGAAGTATCCGGCAGACGCTCCAGGTAACGCACGGCATCGTAGGAGAAGTACCCGACGGCCCCACCTACGAAAGCCGGGAGGTTGGGCAACGGCGCCACACTCCTCTTTCCGACTATCTCCGCGAGACCTCGGAACGGGTCTTTGGCCGGAACTTCCCTTACGCCGTCGGCGTCGACGACCGTATAGATTCCGTTGCGGTAGGAGAGTGTCCGTTTGGGATCGAACCCTAGAAAAGAGTAGCGTCCAAACTTCTCGCCGCCCTCGGCGCTTTCGAGTAGGAAGACGTTCTCCTCGTCCGAAAACTTCAGGACGGCGGAGATCGGGGTTTCGAGGTCGCCTATGAACTCCGCGTAGACGGGCACCATGTCGAACGACCCGGCAAGCCTCCGGGCTTCGCCTAGCGTGGGCGTGAGATCGGTTCTAGCCGTGCCGATCACTCAACACCCTCGCCACTTCTTCATGACCCACGCCCCGCTCCTCCAGGAGGACGAGTAGGTGGTAGATCAGGTCCGCCGACTCCTCCGCGAGCCTTTCGCCTTCTAGCGCAGCGATGACCACCTCGACACCCTCCTCCCCCACCTTCTGGGCGACCCGGCTCGTGCCACGTCCGATCAACCGCGCCGTGTAAGATTCCTCCGGCATGTCCCGGTGGCGCTGCGCTATGGTCCCCGCCAGCCGCTCCACCATCTCCCCGAGCCCTTCGGAAGCTCTCTTTTCATGCCCAACCGCGACACCGACCCCCTCTCCGGCGACCGTCTCGTAAAAGCAACTCCTCGCACCCGTGTGACAGGCCGGACCATGAGGCTCGACCCTGTAGAGCAAGGCGTCACCATCGCAGTCCAGGCGAACCTCGACCACCTTCTGGGTGTTTCCGCTCGTAGCCCCCTTGCGCCAGAGCTCTTTGCGGGAGCGCGAGTAGTAGTGGGCCTCGCCGCCCCCGAGCGTCTTCTCGACGGCCTCCCGGTTCGCGTAGGCGAGCGTAAGGACTTCGCCCGTCGCCGCGTCCTGGGCCACGACCGGGACCAGCCCATTCGCGTCGAACTTTATCTGCCTCTCGCTCATCTGACCGGTACACCCGCTTTCGCCAAACGCTCTTTCGTCTCTTTTATGGTCCACTCGCCGAAGTGGAAAATACTGGCGGCGAGGACAGCTCCCGCTCCGGCTTCGACGGCGGAGACCATGTGGTCCGGATGCCCGGCCCCACCGGAGGCGACTATCGGGAGGTTCGTATTTTCCGCGACGGCAGAGATGAGGTCGAGGTCGTAACCGGTGGCCGTCCCGTCGGAGTCCATGCTGTTTAGCACGAACTCACCGGCCCCCCGCTCTTCTCCCTCGACGAGCCAGTCGATAGCATCCATCTCCGTGTTGAGGCGTCCGCCGTTGAGATAGACTTCCCATCCAGTCTCCGACGCCCGGCGCTTAACGTCGACGCTCAAGACCACGCACTGGCTCCCGAAGCGCTCGGCGCCCTCGTTTATGAGGTCGGGGGTCTTTACGGCGGCGCTGTTTATGGAGACCTTGTCGGACCCGGCGCGGAGCATGTCGCGCATATCTTCGACGGTCCTGACGCCGCCCCCGATAGTGTAGGGGATAAAGACCTCCTCGGCAGTCCTGCGGGCGAGGGCAGTCGCTGTGTCGCGGCGCTCGTGAGAGGCGGTTATGTCGTAGAAGACGATCTCATCCGCCCCTTCGGCGTCGTAGCGGGCGGCCAGCTCCACCGGGTCGCCGGCGTCCCTGAGGTTTTTGAACTTGGTCCCCTTGACTACCCGACCGGCATCAACGTCCAGGCACGGGATTATGCGTACGAGCAGGCCCACGCTAGAAATAAGGGAGCCCGGCCGCTCGGCATTCCTCGGCGATGCGTTCGTGCAGGGCTTCGGCCGTTGGGAGCAAGACGGAACCTTTATCACCGGTACCCACGACCATCGAACCGTCCCGGCCCTTCCAATGCCGGTGCACCGTGTAGGCGGCCAGCGTCCCCTCCACCAGGCTTGCGACCCGGTCGAGGTCGGCGTGCGAGAGCGAGGAGGTTATATCCAACTTCGAGAGGTCCACGTTCTCGGGAGAGTGAAGGTCCGCCGAGAGGTTTCCAGTCCGCAGACGAAGACCCCGCGTATTCCACAACACCCCGACCGCCCCCTTCAAGGCTGCGGCCCGGTCTTCCTTGTTGCCTTTACGCAGCTTCGGCTCGTCCATCTCCTTGAGCTTGCCGAGCAAGTCTCCATCCTGCCCGTCGCGCTCCAGGTGCAGGATCTTGAGCGCCGCGACAGAGTCCACCTCCACGACCGTCCGCTGCCCCCGAGTCCGACTAAACGGATAATCGGTGTACTCCACCCCGACCTTCTCCAGAGACTCCAGGACTTCCTCGGGGTAAGGATCCCCACCAAACATCTTGCGGCTAGCCGAGTAGGCTGGCAACGCCACCCGAGACAACACCCGCTCTATTCCGCGCGTCCCGCGCTCTTTCGGGATGGCGAGCGGCGCGTCGATACCGACCACGATCCCCCGGCGCTCCGACGCGTAAGCGTCCACTGTCCCCGCTATCTCCTCCGCGCCGCCGACGAACGAGTTGGCGATAATGCTCCCCCGCTCGTCCAGGGCCACCAGGCACGAAGTCCGATCCCGCGCCTCTCCAGGCCTCCACGCCAGAGCACAGCCAACAAACCTCACGACACCCGCACCTCCACATCAAAACTGGCATCTGCTTTAGCCACGACACCCGCGACCTCCTCGCAGACCTCCCTGCATACCTTCCCATCCACGTGCTCGATCATCACCCGCACCAGCGGCTCCGTCCCACTCGGCCGCAGCAAGATACGCCCCTCTCCGCCAAGCCTCTCCTCCGCCGCCGAGACCGCCCGGCCAACCTCGTGCGAAGCCGCCACGGCCTTCGCGGCCGCCGGGTTCTCGACTGTGACGTTTATCAGGCTCTGTGGATAGACTTCCATGACCTCCGAGAGTTCCGAGAGGGGTTTGCCGCTGCGCGCCATCACGTCCAGGAGTGCGAGCGCCGTCACGATCCCGTCCCCGGTGGTCGCGTACTCCGAGAGGATAACATGGCCTGATTGCTCTCCTCCGACCGACGCCCCGAGCCGCTTCATTTCAGAGGCGACGTGCCGGTCGCCGACAGACGTCACCTCACACGGTATCCCTAGAGATGCCATAGCCTTCAGGAACCCGAGGTTGCTCATCACGGTTACGACGACCCCTCCGGCCAGGGCTCCACGCTCCGCGAGGTCCCGTGCCAGGATGGCGATTATTCTATCCCCATCCACCAAGCTTCCCTTCTCATCGACGGCGAGCACCCGGTCGGCGTCCCCGTCGAAGGCGAAAGCCACGTCGTACCCTGACGCATCCAACCTCTCTATATTCGTCGAGCCGCACCCATCGTTTATATTCGTACCGTTCGGCCCGGCGCCGACCACGTCCAGATCCACACCGGTCTCCCCGAAAACAGCCGGAGCAACCTCGTAAGAAGCCCCGTTGGCGCAATCAAGGAGTACCTTCATGCCCTCAGCCCCGGGCTGCGGGCGCTTGGAGACTTCCTCCGCGTAGAGCTTTCCGGCATTCGATAGCGCTTCCACGGGGCCGACCAGTGCCCCGACGGGCCGCTCGTAGTCTTCACCGCCGGTCAAGCGTTCTAGTTCGCCTTCCTTCCCGGCGGAGAGCTTGCGTCCTTCTCCGGAGAAAAACTTGATACCGTTATCCGGGTAGGGGTTATGCGAGGCGCTTATTACAACCGCAGCGGCGGCCCCGAGGCGCGGCGCGAGAGCTGCGACTCCAGGTGTCGGCAGGACTCCGAGGTCAACGACTTTCGCCCCTCCGCTCGCTGCTCCGGCGGCTAAAGCGCCAGAGAGCATACCACCCGAGACCCGGGTGTCACGCCCGATCAAGATAGGTCCCCCGAAAAAGCGGGCGGCAGCCAAACCCAGGCGCAGCGCGTCCTCGGGGGTAAGCCCCTTGTTGGCGACCCCGCGTACGCCATCGGTACCGAATGTGATCTCCGGCCTCTTCCCCAAAGAAACCTCCTCTACACGCGACGAGTCCCTCCCGCACGGGGAAAGGGACCCATCTACCGCGATATAACGGTCCTGTTACTCTGTCTAGCGCTTGGAGAACTGAGGGCGCTTACGAGCCTTCTTGAGGCCGTACTTCTTGCGCTCGACGGCCCGCGAGTC
>JBBPZT010000093.1:0-7065 GCA_038198625.1 Rubrobacterales bacterium | reverse complement strand
TGTAAACTAATTGCAGACACTACGAAGAGAGGAAGAGGCATGATCCAGGAATCCATAATCGCGGACCCGTCACTCGCCGACGAGGGAAACCGGAAGATAGATTGGGTGGCTCAGCACTCGCCGGTTCTGAACACTATTTTCAAAGATCGGCTGTCAGACGGTGCGCTGCAGGGACGCAAGGTGGCGATGACCATACACCTTGAGGCGAAGACGGCTTACCTAGCGCTGCTCATGGCCGAGGCTGGGGCCGACGTGACCGTTTCGGGGAGCAACCCGCTCTCGACCCAGGACGACGTGTGCGCGGCCCTCGTCGAGCGTGGGGTACGAGTCTACGCTACACATGATCCCTCGGACGAAGACTTCGAGGGCTACCTGCTGCGGACTATAGAGACTGCCCCGGAGATTATCGTGGACGATGGTGCCGAGTTGGTGGGACGTCTCATAGTCCACCGGCCTGACCTGCTCGATGGTGTGGTCGGCGCCTCCGAGGAGACGACGACCGGTATCCTAAAGCTCAAGGCGATGGACGCTGAGGAAGTACTCCCCTTCCCGGTACTGGCCGCGAACGACGCCCGCATGAAGCACCTCTTCGACAACCGCTACGGGACGGGCCACTCCTCGCTGGTGAGCATCCTCTCCAACACCAACTTGTTCATCAGTGGAAAAGCCGTCGTGGTTATGGGCTTCGGATGGGTCAGCAGGGGGCTAGCCAAGTACGCCAAGGGACTCGGCGCGCGGGTCATCGTCTGCGAGCCCGACCCGGTCAAGCTGCTGGAAGCTTACGCCGAGGGCTACGAGGTGATGAACTCTCTGGAGGCTGCCGGGGTGGGGGACGTGTTCATAACCGGCACCGGCAACGTGCGGGTGCTGAGGGGTGAGCACTTCGAGCGCATGAAGGACGGCGTCTTGCTCGCTAACTCCGGTCACTACGACCACGAGTTTGACTTGGCGGCGCTCGAGCAGGAAGCGGTTTCGGTGCGTGAGGTCAGGCGCAACATCACCGAGTACGAGATGGAGGACGGGCGACGCTTTCACGTGCTCGCCCGCGGACGGTTGGTCAACATCGCGGCCGCCGACGGTCATCCGGTCGAGATCATGGACCTCACCTTCGCCGTGCAGGCCCTCGCCGCGCACTACCTCGCCAGCAACGCTTCCAGCCTCTCCGCCGGTCTCCACACTATCCCCGAGGAGATAGACGACCTCGTCGCCCGCACCAAGCTCGCGACCCTGGGAGTCGAGCCCGAGACGCTGACTGACGAGCAAATCTCCTACCAGAGTAGCTGGCAGTAGGAGAAAGCTCCTGATCTATCGCCCGATGACGAGCGAGGACGTGGAGGTAGCCTACCAGACTTCCTCCAACGCCTTCGCCGACAACCCAGAAGACCGGGCCCGGATCGAGAGCCGCACTCCCGAGGAGATCGCGAGTCGTCAGGAACGCCTGCGCCACCTCCTGTGCACGGACCCCGACGGCGCCTGGATCGCAGATGACGATGATGGGCGGATGGCCGGCGTCGCTGTGACCCTCCGTCGCGAGGGGCTCTGGGTCCTCTCTCTTCTCACCGTGGCCGCCGAATACCGGAGCCGCGGAATCGGCAAAGCCTTGCTCGGTCACGCTCTCTCCTACGCGGAAGGATGTCGTGGAGCCCTCATAGCTTCGTCGTCCCATCCGGCCGCCCTCCGCCGCTACGCGACGGCAGGCTTTACCCTACTCCCGTCACTCGCCGCAACCGGGACCGTCCGGCGTGAGAAACTGCCGGCGAAGCTGGCCGTGCGCGACGGTGATGAGTCGGACCTCGACCTCGCCGCCGACATCGACCGCCGCCTGCGCGGCGCTTCCCACGGCCCGGACCTGGAGTTCCTCTTGAGCGTCGGAGGCCGCATGATCATCTCCGAGCGCCGGGGCGCCAGAGGCTACGCCGTATCCAGTGATGGTATGCCCAGGGTCTTGGCTGCCACGACACCGGAGGCAGCTTCTGAATTGCTCTGGGCGTGTCTGGCCGATGCTCCATCCGGAGAGACGGAGGTCAACGTCAACTGGTTGACGGGTGATCAGGGCTGGGCGGTGGACGTTGCGTTGTCGGCGGGGCTGGCGCTCAGGCCCTGGGGGGCTTTGTGCAAGAGAGGAGAAGTAGGGCCTCTCACGCCTTACCTCCCGAATGGACCTCTTCTCTGAAAATGGGAGAGCGGTAGTGACACGGACCGTAACCATCCGGTACACGGGGTTCAGAGAGTGTCCGAACTGTGAAGGTCGGGGGGACGACGGCTCCGCCTGGAGGCCGTTCGAGTGCAGGAGGTGCAAGGGGCACGGGGTGCTCGTGGCCGGCGTCGAGGTCGAGGATGCCGTGGAAGGCGTCTTGCCGCCGGATCGTTATGACTTCACCGCTCTCGGGGAGGTCTACCTGCTCGACCTCGACGAGGATGAGGAGATAGAGGTCAATCCTCCTTCGGTCCCTTGGGATCCACGTGAGCCATGATCTTCAGGCACTGGGCGAAGGCAGCGGCGGCCCCGATCCCGGCAATATCGAATACTCCTCCCCACCTGATGAAGGAGGGACGTCCGATCTCGCCGAACTTCTTCGCGTAGCCGGGAGGGTCGCCGATCGCCGCCCAGCCGTACGAGAACGGGAAGAGCAGCCATTCCACCGTCGTGGCCCCGGCGACCATGACGATAGCTGCCAGAACCCCCGGCCATCCGCACTTGAAGGCCAGGATAACCGCGAGCGCGAGGTAGAAGATCAGGCGCGTCAGCATTATGATGGGCGTCCGGCCCGTTTCCTGGTAGGTGCTCTTGAAGGAGAAGACATCGGAACCGAACCCGAAGACGATGGCCGCGAGCATACAGACCACGGTTAGCGCTACGAGGGATTTCGTACTCTGCTTCATGTTCCGCATTATATTGCCGACGCCGGAGCTTTGGCTAATGCCTTCACTGTGATCGGAGCAGTATATCAACTTGCTTCTAGCTGATATCTTCAATGAGTTCGGAAGTAAATTTTCTGGAGAGAGCGTGACGGAGAGAATATTTAGGGAGACGTGCGCTTGAGCGTTCTGGAACGGCGTCCAACCGGGAAAACCGAGACCCGGCCCGACGCTCGGGAAGGACTCCTTTCGAGATGGGCGCGTTTCGCGGCCCGTCACCGCTGGCCGATTATCCTGTGCTGGGTTGGGATCCTCGCCGCGCTCATCATTTCTTCCTCTGCTTTCGGCGGGCAGTTTGCTGATGCTTTCAAACTGCCGGGCGCCGAATCCCAAAAAGCGTTGGATCTCTTGAAGGATCGCTTCCCGAGCCAGGCCGGAGACAGCGCGACGCTCGTCTTCAAGTCCAAGAGCGGGATACAGAGCGGGAAGACGAGCGGACGCGTCAAGGACGTCATCTCAAGGGCCGGGAAGTTGCCCGGCGTTACGGGAGTAGTTTCTCCATTTCAGGTCCCGGGCGCCATTTCGGAGAACGGAAAGATAGCTTACGCGACGGTCCAGTACGACAAGTCCGCGCCGGAGATCCCCGCGAGCAGTGTAGACAAGCTCAAAAAGCTGGTGGACAACTCGGACAAAAACGGGTTGCGCGTCGAGGTTGGGGGGCAGGTGATCTCCAGCACCGAGGTCACGCCGCCGGGCCGCTCAGAGGTGGTGGGGCTCCTGGCGGCGGTGATCATACTGCTCGTAGCCTTCGGCTCGGTGGTCGCGATGGGCCTGCCGGTCGTGACCGCGCTGGTCGGTCTCGGGAGCGGCTTCCTGCTCATCACCGTCGTCGCGAAGTTTACCGACATCAGCACCTTTACCCCGGCGTTCGCATCGATGGTCGGCCTCGGGGTTGGCATAGACTACGCGCTCTTTGTCGTGACCCGCTTCCGGGAAGGATTGGCGGACGGACTGGAAGTTCCGGACGCGGTCGCGCGGGCGGTCAATACGGCGGGTCGGGCTGTTATCGCCGCCGGTACCATCGTCGTGATAGCCCTTCTCGGGCTCGCGATCATGGGCATCCCGTTCGTGACGGCCCTCGGGATAGCCGCCTCCATAGTAGTCGGCCTCAGCGTCCTCGTGGCGGTGACGCTCCTTCCCGCGTTGCTCGGCCTCGTCGGGCGTGGCGTGAACCGCTGGAAGATTCCCGGCCTTCGTGGCGCCGCCGCTGCGACGACCGCCCGCCGGGATACGCTGAGCTACCGGCTGAGCCGCAGAATACAGCGCAGGCCGCTACTCTACGCCCTCACCTCGGCGATAATCCTGATATTGCTGGCCGCCCCGGTCCTGGATATGCGTATCGGCTTCTCTGACGACGGGAACAAGCCGACCTCTCTCCACAGCCGCAGGGCCTACGATCTACTGGCCGAGGGCTTCGGACCGGGCTTCAACGGGCCGTTCCTGGTCGCCGTCGAGAAGAACGGCGGCCTCTCGCAAACTACGCTCCAGGACCTGTCCCGGAAACTGAACGATGAGAAAGGCGTCGAGAGCGCGCTTCCGGCGATTACCAATAAAAAAGGCAACACGGCCATCATAACCGTCTATCCTTCGACCTCGCCCCAGAGCGCCCGCACCGCCGACACCGTCAACCGTCTGCGCGACAGCGTGGTCCCGAAAGCGATAAAAGGTTCGGGGTCTAAAGCTTACGTCGGGGGGGCGACGGCGGCGTTTGTGGATATAGATAATAGGATCGTGTCACGGATACCGATCTTTTTCGCGGCGGTGATCGGGCTGAGCTTCCTGCTCCTGATGTCCGTCTTCCGCTCCGTACTCGTCCCCTTGAAGGCGGCGATCATGAACCTCCTCTCCATCGGGGCCGCATACGGGGTGCTGGTGCCGGTCTTTCAGTGGGGCTGGGGTGATGGGCTGCTCGGGATACCGAAGGCCGGGCCGATAGACTCGTTCCTGCCGATGATGCTCTTCGCCATCTTGTTCGGGTTGTCGATGGACTACGAGGTCTTTCTGGTCAGCCGCATCCGGGAGAGCTACCTGAAGAGTGGCGACGCGCGGGGCTCGGTCGGTGAGG
Organism: Rubrobacterales bacterium; assembly: GCA_038198625.1. Lineage (GTDB taxonomy): Bacteria > Actinomycetota > Rubrobacteria > Rubrobacterales > Rubrobacteraceae > JBBPZK01. The sequence continues at coordinate 2,081 of JBBPZT010000093.1, read as the reverse complement.
GGCTCGCCATCACCGCCAGGGTCATAACGGCAGCCGCGGCTATCATGATCTTCGTCTTTCTCTCTTTCGTGATGGGGCAGGACCGGATCATCAAAGAGTTCGGCCTCGGGCTCGCGACCGCCATCTTCGTGGACGCGACGGTTATACGGCTCGTCCTGGTGCCGGCCACCATGACGCTCCTCGGCCGCTGGAACTGGTGGTTCCCATCCATCCTGGACCGCCTGATCCCACGCCTCAACATCGAAGGAGACCCCGAGGAAGGGAGCGCGCCCCAACCCCCATCTTCTTCCGACGAACTCCTACTCACCGGCGTCGCCCTGGAGTACCTGGCCCGGCGCATCGAAAGTGCGAACGGAGACTTCCCGAACCTCATAAACGCCGCCTCCGGCCTCGCCCCCGACGGTGAAGGCTCGCAACACGACCGGGCGCAGTTCGTCGCCAGGGAGGTACTGAGGCCGCTCGCCGCCTCCACCCTGAGCGCGGTCATGACGAGGAACGGCAGCGGTGAAAGAGAAAACGGAAGGTACGCGGAGCCCCGGCGGAACGGCAGCTTTCCGGGGCGTTAGACGTTAAAAGACCGGAGGTAGTGGAGATGGAAGAGCAACGCCAAGTCGTTATAGTCACGGGCGCCAGCCGGGGGATAGGCGAAGCAACCGCGAGGCTCTTTGGGGAGCGGGGTTGGGCGGTCGTGCTCGCAGCCCGCTCGAAAGAGGAGATATCCCGGATCGCCGGGGAGATAGAAGCTTCCGGGGGACGGGCCCTCGCCGTAGCGGTCGACGTAACGGAGAAACAGAGCGTGAACGACCTTGCGGGGCAGGCTCTGGAGACTTTTGGGCGAATAGACGCGGTGGTCAACAACGCGGGGCGTGGGATCTTCGGTACCGTAGCCTCGCTGGATGCCGAAGACCTCGAAAGCGTCTTCCGCCTGAACGTCTTCGCCCCGGTGGCGATGATGGGCGCTGTGGTACCGGCGATGCGGCGCAGGGGCGGCGGTGTGATCGTCAACGTCTCGTCTCAGGCCGAGAACTTCGCCCCGCCTTTCCTCGGCGCTTACTCCGCGAGCAAGATCGCCCTGAGCTACCTCTCCGACGCCGCCCGCGTCGAGCTCGCCCACGCGAACGTAGCAGTCACCAACGTCCTGCCGGGCCTCACGAACACGAGCTTTGGCGGGAGCACCGTACGCTCGGGCTCGACCGACGACTTCATCCTGCCGGACAATTTGATTGAGGGACCGGGAGGTGGCGTCCCGCCCAGCAAGGTGGCGGAAACTATCTGGGACGCGGTTCACGAACGCCCCAGGCAGAAGAGCGTCTCGTTGGGCGACGGCTTCGGCGGGAAGTTGGCCCGCACGGCTCCTGGTTCCGTGAACCGGCTCTTGACCTTCGCGCTCGGTCGCTACGTGCCCCGTCACGGCCACCCGGCCGCCTCTCCGCGCCGGGACCTGGCAATGGCCGGCCTCGCCTCCGGTGGCGCGCTCGTCGCCCTTATAGCCGCCGGACGCCTGGCGAAGAGGTAGCGTCCAGGGCGGCGAGTACGTCTTTCGGGCTGAGACGGCCTTTAAAGGGGATCACACCTCCCCTGACCGCCTCGGCCAGCGCTTCGGACGAGGCCCCGAGCTTCTCGGAGGCGGCGGCCAGCACCCGGTTTCCCCGGGCCGCCGCCTCCCGAACCAGCGCGACCCGTTCCACGAGTTGACGCTCGGACCAGAAGCCGAGGACCTCCAGGTAGACTTTCTCTCCTGACTGGGGGTTACCAAGCGTAAAGTCCGGGACTAGAGCGGTCCCGAGTCCGGGCAGCGGCAGGATGCTCGCCCCTTCTCGAAGCTCCCAATCGCCGGTATCTTTGGCCCTTTCCCAGGCCCGACGGAAGGCTTCGCGCACGTCCTCTTCACCGTCCTGACGGGGGCCGGCGTAGTGGCTGCGTAGGCCGCAAGACTTGGAGTCGAGGTTCAGGGAGGCGACCCGACCCTTCCACTCTATGTTCGCGGAGAGCGTCCAGGGTGAAGTCAGGAGGAGGCCGGGGAGGAGCTTGGCGAGGCGGAGGCCGTACTTGCGGGTGCTCGAGAACAGGGAGAGGGGGCC